>NZ_JACRVZ010000010.1:0-66594 GCF_018812145.1 Gluconobacter sp. P5E10
AAGCATCTTAAAAAGATACATCAGCGTCTAAACGTTCGACACTCAGGTCTCAGGAAAATAATCCCAAAACCAGCAGCACCAAAACGCCGCCAACATATCCCTTCCAATTCCATATTCAATTTTCAAAGATCATCATCTCAATCCGTCCCGGCCAAGCCCTCGAAGAAGGCCCCGCCGCGTCGGTGAACGGGCTTATACGGCCACCTACACACACCGTCAATCAAAAAATCATATAAAAATCAAAAAACTGACTTTTTATGAAAATCCTTGAACCACTGGGCAAATTTCATAACCCCATCCTCAAGCGAGACGCTCGGAGTCCAACCACATAATGCTTTCACATCCTCCAGGCTCGCCCAGGTTTTCTCCATATCCGCCACGGGGCGAGCTTGATGTTCTATGCATGCAGATCGCCCGAGATATTTTTCCAGCAGAGCAATCAGTGTCGTCACTTTTTCCGGGCGATCTCCACCCAGATTCAAGATGCGCGCCTCACCCACTTGAGGAGGAACGTCCATGATCGAAAGAACACCCGATGTGATGTCATCTATATAGGTGAAATCCCGAGACAGTCCTTTTCCCTCATAAAGGGTGACCGGACGCCCCTCGCAGATAGCTTTCGCGAAACCGTAATAAGCCATGTCTGGCCGACCCCACGGCCCATAGACGGTAAAGAACCGCAAGCCTGTCTGTGGAATACCGTGAAGATAAGCATATGCGGAGGCCGTGAGCTCACCTGCGCGCTTTGTAACCGCATAAAGTGAACCCGGCTCATCCACGCGATCACTCTCTTTGAAAGGCAACGACTGGTTGCGACCATAGACTGAGGACGAAGACGCATAGACAAAATGCTTCAACCTTTTCAGGTTTCTGGACGCCTCCAGCAAAACAACCTGCCCCATGACATTCGCTTGTACATACGAATACGGGTCTATGAGTGAGTATCGAACTCCGGCCTGAGCTGCCAGGTGAATGATGACTTCAATATCAGAATGGCCATCCATGACTGATCGCATAGCCTCGCGGTCAGACACGTCCTTCTGCTCGAACACGAACCCTTTTTGACACGTCAGTCTGTTCAGGCGCGCCGTTTTCAAGAGCGGATCATAATAATCATTCAGCGTATCAACGCCGACTACCTCCATGCCTCGCGCCAGCAAGGCATGCGAGACGTGAAAACCGATAAATCCCGCCGCCCCGGTAACTAAAACCTTCACGTATCAGTGCTTCAGTGCCGGGCTACTTACGGTATCCCCTACGCGGATACCCAACTCTTCCGTAACCCCTCCAGCAAGCTCAAGCGTGTTGGCCACAACCCCGTCACTGCTCAGGATTGCCTCACTCAGCGGAACCGCCTTCTCCGCAATGGCATGAACATGATTGGTGGAATCAATGAAAACGATATCGAGGGATACCAGTGTGTTTCTCATCCACATGTCCGAAACCTGCGGCTGCGGCCAAAGGAAAAGCATTCCTTTGTTTTTGGGCAGCTCCTTGCGGAACATTTCGCCAACTTCCTGTTCCCTGTAGGTTTTGGCCAACTCCACCGTAAACGAGTGCTTAACCCCGTCTTGCGTCGTGATTGTCAAAGGTGCTGTCGGAAGAACAGGCTGCGCCTGACGAATAGGTTCTTCTGCAGCATAGGCGGAAGCCGTCATACCGCTCGCGAGAATACCTATCGCACCCAATATGGAACAAGCCATCACACGCATGGGAAATCCTCTTTGAAATTTATCGTTCAGAAACAAGAAATGGATTGGACCGGCGTTCTTCCCCAATGGTCGTAGGCATTCCATGCCCACACAGCACCACAGTCTCATCCGGCAAACTCATGAGATGTTGGCGAATACCTGCAATCAGCGCAGGAGCATCCCCATAAGCAAAATCGGTTCGGCCTACCGTCCGGCGGAACAATGTATCGCCAACAATGGCACGACGACTGCCATGATCCACAAACACGATATGCCCTGGCGTATGTCCGGGAATATGACGCACCTCGATATCATGGCCTAGAAGTTGGAGTGTCTCACCGCTTTCCAGAAAGCGGTCCGGAGCAACACTCACCATCCCTGTCATACCAAAATGCGCAGCCTGTTTCTCAATACTACTCAGCAGGAACGCATCACGCCGATCTGGCCCGAGAACAGGCACAGGATCTGATTGAATTTTATTCAGGCGTTCCCGGAGCTCATCAGCGCCGCCAGCATGATCAAGATGTCCATGCGTAAGAAGAATAGCCTCAACTGTCAGCCCACGGAGCTGAGAGAGCAGTTCATCCACATCGCCCCCTGGATCGACCACCACGGCATGGTTCCGTTCGTCCCAGAGGATCGTGCAATTCTGCCGGATCGGCGTCACAGGCACTCTTTTGACATTCAAAGGGACCACGGTTTTTTCTCCCGCACGGCCAGTTTAGCGATACCTCCCGGCGATACCGCGTCCCACCCCCTACGACAAGGGAGCCAAGAGGTGATTGACCGCTTCTTAAAGCCGCCTCACTCTGGGGCTTTCCAATCTCGGGATCAGGATACCCCCATGAGCCGCATCATTCGCACAGAACCCAACGCCATTCTTTCCAAGGCTGTGGAATATCATGGCTTTGTTTTCACCCAAGGCGTTGTTGCCTCAGACCTGTCACAAGATATCGATGGCCAGACCAAAGACGTCCTAGCTCAGCTGGATGCCATTCTTGAAGAACACGGCACAGACAATACCCGCATTCTTCAGGCACAGATCTGGCTTAAAGACATCGCAGACCGCAATGCTCTCAACACGCACTGGTCCGCATGGCTCCCGGAAGGACTAGCTCCTGCACGCGCCTGCGTTCAGGCTGTCATGGCTGACCCACGCATCCTCGTGGAAATCATGCTGACAACCACGAAATAAGCCACTCGACCAAATACGGCACAATTAAGGCAGAATGCGACACGAGAAAGATTTTCATTAGAAATGAAAATTTAACCCTCAGTGATGCATTCTGCCCTTGTCAGGGTTGCATGAAGATTGTTAGCTCCCTGTAACCCGAACGACACAAGCCTATTCAGGATCAAAAAGATCGTGACGCATAAAAGTTGCCGGAAAACATTTTTCTCTGCCCTGGCGCTCTCCGCTGTCATGTTCTTTGCGAGTCATGCACAGGCCAAACACCTCCGTAGTTCACACGGTGGTCATGGTGTCTTCCGCTCCCATCGCGCATCTCATGCGTACCATCATCACACCTTTTCAACTGCGCACGTCATTCAGTGCGTAGCTTATGCAAAAGAAGCATCTGCCGTCGTGTTGCACGGCAATGCACGAGATTGGTGGTACAACGCTGCAGGCCGATACGCCCGTGGTAACGCTCCGGAAGCGGGATCGGTTCTAAATTTCCGTGGCATCCGTCGTATGCCTCTGGGTCACGTCGCTGTGGTACGGGCTGTCGAGAACAACCGTACGATCTATATTGACCAGTCTCACTGGGCATCCAATGGCATTGCGCACAACGTGCGCGTCGTTGACGTATCACCCAACAATGACTGGAGCGCCGTTCGCGTTGCCCTCAACGACCGTAGCGGCCGTCTTGGTAGCATCTACCCGACATACGGCTTCATCTATGGCCGCGCAGACGATGGTCGCCAAGCTCCGCAGGTTATGGTCGCTCGCGAAAGCCATGCAACCACCTTCCGTCATCGTGCGATCTTCAGAGGATCGAATGCTCTGAGTCATCCGATGAGCAACACGGAAGTTGCAGAAGCCCCAGACGATGCATTCACATCTGACGCTCCGAACCGGTCCATCCGATAAGACGACTTCAGATGCAAAAAGCGGGGCTTTAAGCCCCGCTTTTTTTATGCCCAATCGCTCAGAAACGGCTTAATCCGGCCGACTGTCTTTATGATAAGGATGGTTCGAATTGATAGCCTGAGCCCGAAAGACCTGCTCGGCAATCATCACACGCACAAGCATATGGGGCCAGGTCATCGCCCCCAGAGCAATAACGGCATCAGCTCTCTGGATCACTGATCCATCCAGCCCTTCTGCTCCACCAATCAAAAAATATAACGGACGACTGGTTTCCTGCCACCGAGCAAACGTGGCTGCAAATTGCAGGCTGCTAAACGTCTTTCCCCCCTCATCAAGGGCAATGACAAAAGCATTCTCAGGACAGGCTCCCAAAAGCCCCGCAGCATCCTTGCGCTTCTGCTCCATAACGGAGCCTTTGGACGGCGCAATCTCTGTCACCGTCAGCACAGGACGAATCCGGGCGGCGTAACGGTCAAACAGTTCCCGTTCAGGCCCGGACTTCAATCGCCCAATAGCAACGAGCTTCATTCAGCCCTGCTCTTCGTCCTTACCGACAGTCACTTCGGATTCGCTCGAATCCAGATCAGAGCCCCACATTTTCTCAAGAGCATAGAGCTCACGGCTCTCTGGCTTGAAGAGATGAACAACAACATCCCCTGCATCCAGAAGGACCCAGTCGCTGCCATTCGCGCCTTCAACCAAAACTCGGTTGAAGCCATCTTCGCCCAGCTTTTTCTCAATATGGTGCGCCATGGCTGCGATCTGACGATCTGCCAGACCCGTTGCCACAACCATACGGTCTGCAAAGTTGGCGCGGCCAACCAGATCCAGAACCACGATGTCCTCTGCCTTGTCTTCCTCAAGGCTGGCCGTGATGATGGACAGCATTTTTGTCAGAACATCAGGCTTCACAGGCTCGCGCTTGACGGCAGTCTTCTTGGGGCCAGCAGCAGCAGCCTTCTTGCGAGGCGTTCCAGGCACCTTGGCAGCCTCGGCCAGTGCCGCATCAGGGGTGCTGGTTTTCCGACGCGTGGTCTTGGCCTTCGGGTCGGTTGAGGTCGTCTTGGTGATGGCTTTTACTCCTGATCCGGTTCCAGACAGATTTGCCCGGACTCTCGCAACGCTGTAGCCGATATATCGTTCTGCGGCGCAGAAAGGAACGTCCATGCGCATCCTTTTCTTTGCGCCAGTATAGCAGCCTCCCTCGAAGGCCGTCGATTTCGACGTAAAGCAGACGCCGCAGCGCCGTGCAAAGCAGGCGTTACACTCCCTGGCCGCGGCAGAATCGCTATAGGCACCATACGGGCCAGCATCCTCCAGTTTTTCCAGCGAGAGAATTGCGCCAGCCCATCTGCTCCCATCAACCAGACAAACTGAACATGAGGAAAGCGCTTCTGAAGCAATGCCACAGTCTTCACTGTAAAACGCTGTTTCAGCCTTGCTTCGATATCCGTAGCACAGATTCGACGGCCATCAGCGATCTTCCGAGCTGATGCAAGGCGCGCCCTGAACGATCCCATGCCCTTTCGAGGCTTGAGAGGATTCCCAGGTGAGACCATCAGCCACACCTGATCCAATCGCAGAGAGCACAACGCCTGCTGAGCCACCTTCAGATGACCATAATGCGCCGGATTGAAAGAGCCACCCAGCAGCCCAATCCGCATACGTCGGCCATCGCCAAACGTCGGGATCGTATTCAGCCTCGCACCTGTCCGTTGCCAAGCACTTCGTACCGATAACACGTCAATTGTTCGAGCCCCACCGGGCCTCGCGCATGCATCCGTCCCGTAGCAATGCCGATTTCAGCCCCAAAGCCAAATTCACCACCATCACAGAACTGAGTCGATGCATTCCACAGCACAACCGCACTATCAGTCCCATTCATGAACGCTGCAGCAATCTCAGGATCTTCAGCGATAATCGCTTCCGTATGAGCACTGCCATGACACGCGATATGGTCGAGAGCCTCCTCAACGCCATCAACAACAGCGATGGAGAGAATCGAATCAAGCCACTCCGTATCGAAATCGGCGGCGCTGGCAGGAGGCAAGGTTGAAACGATAGATCTGGCAGCCTCATCCGCCCGGAATGTGCAGCCTTTGCTAGCCAGATCATCCACAATGTGTGGCAGGAGTGACGGAGCAATCGCCCGATCAATCAGAAGCGTTTCTGTCGCCCCACAGATTCCCGTACGACGCATCTTGGCATCCAGAAGAACCCGACGCGCCATTTCAGGATCAGCGCTGGCATGAACATAGGTGTGATTCAGCCCATCGGCATGGGCCAGAACAGGCACCCGCGCCTCACGCTGGACGCGTTCCACCAAAGATTTTCCACCACGTGGAATGATGAGGTCCACGCCCTCAGCAGCCTGAAGGAGCACCCCCACCAGAGCACGATCGGCAGACGGCAAAATCTGCACACAAGCCGGATCAAGACCCGCAGCCGTCAGCCCGTCAACCATTGCCGCATGAATTGCGCGCGCCGAATTCAGGCTTTCGCCTCCACCACGTAAAATGACAGCATTGCCAGACTTGATGCAAAGAGCAGCAGCATCAGCCCCAACATTTGGCCGGCTTTCGTAAATCATGCCGATGACACCGAGCGGCACAGCAACACGACGGAACAGCAACCCGTTAGGGCGCTCCCATTCTGCGAGAATGCGTCCAAGCGGATCAGGGAGCTTTGCGACGTCTTCCAGACCCTTTGCCATGGCCTCAACGCGCCCAGGCGTTAAAGTTAGGCGGTCCCGGAATGCAGCCGTCCGATCAGCAGAAAGCCCGGCCAGATCCTGCTCGTTTGCCGCAACGATTGCTGCGCTGTTGGCACGAAGTGCCTGAGCCGCAGCATTCAGTGCCAGATTACGCGTCGCCTCATCTGCTCGCGCCAATCCACGAGCAGCCTGACGGGCCTTATCAGTCAGCCCTTTCAGAATAGCCGCAGCGTCAGACATTGAATCGGAACAGGAGAATATCTCCGTCCTGCACAACATATTCCTTGCCTTCGATCCGCAACTTCCCGGCCTCCTTAGCGCCTGCTTCACCATTGCAGGCCACATAGTCGTCAAAAGCAACTGTTTCGCAGGCAATGAAGCCACGCTCGAAATCATTGTGAATGACAGCCGCAGCCTGAGGCGCCTTCACACCTGCCGTAATGGTCCAGGCACGCGCTTCCTTAGGGCCGACCGTGAAGTATGTCCGCAGACCCAGCAGGCGATAGCCCGCTGCAATCACGCGATCCAGACCACTGTCGCTCAGACCAAGCCCCTCAAGGAACTCCGTGCGATCTTCCTGCGGCAACTGGCTAACCTCAGCCTCAATCGCAGCAGACACGATCACAACGCCAGCGCCCTCTTCCTCAGCCCGCTTCCGAACTGCCTCAGAGTGAGCATTGCCGGTCGCCGCAGCAGCTTCCTCGACGTTACAGACATACAGAACCGGCTTCGTTGTCAGAAGCTGAAGACGCGCAGCCTCACCTTCCTGGCCCTTCGGCACAGCGGTGCGGGCAGGCTTGCCATCACGGAGAGCCACAATCAGCGGCTCCATGAGTTCGAGTTGCGCCTGCGCTTCGCGATCATTCCCACGCGCACGCTTCTGAAGATTGATCTGGCGCTTTTCAAGGCTTTCCAGATCCGAAAGCATCAGCTCTGTCTCAATGATGTCCGCATCCCGGACCGGGTCGACCCCACCTTCAACGTGGGTGATATCATCGTCTTCAAAGCAGCGCAGAACATGAATGATCGCATCTGTCTCGCGGATATTCGCCAGAAACTGGTTTCCCAGCCCTTCACCCTTGGACGCGCCACGGACCAGACCCGCAATATCAACAAACTCAAGGCTAGTCGGAATCTCTTTCTGGGACTTACCAATCTTCACCAGAATATCCAGCCGAGGGTCCGGCACAGCAACACGGCCCGTATTCGGTTCAATGGTGCAGAATGGGTAGTTCGCTGCCTGCGCTGCGGCTGTTTCCGTCAGAGCATTGAACAACGTGGACTTGCCAACATTGGGCAGACCAACGATGCCGCAATTGAAACCCATTGTGCTCTCCATCTTTCAGGCCGCCACATCGGTCAGCCCAGTCTCAGAATTCAGTTGCCTTGTGTTCGCAGAATCCACGCCCACGGACAACACCTGCACCCTGCAAAACAGGCAGCAGAGTACGATTCCCGCCCGAGAACTCTCTCCGGCAACGATACACGCACGTTATAACAGTGAAAAAAGCTGACCATAAGAGACCTGAAGTCTCGCGGCACTCAGGCCGTAAGCAGCGCCACTTTCGTCATGAACGCTTCATTCTCGCCCTTGGCCAGAATAGGCGCAGCATCCGCAACTGCCTCAAGCCACCGCTCAAGCTCCGGCTCTTCCGCCTTGGCGAAATTCCCCAGAACATGCCCGTGCACCCGGTCCTTATGCCCCGGATGGCCAATGCCCATCCGCACACGCCAGTAATCCGGTCCGGGAAGACAGCGATCCATTGAGCGAAGGCCATTATGCCCAGCCGCTCCGCCGCCACGCTTGATACGCAGCTTGCCGAAAGCAAGATCGAGTTCATCATGGAAAACGGTAATGTCGGCCTGCGCGATCTTGAAGAACTGCGCGGCCTGCTGAACGCTGTCACCCGACAGGTTCATGTAGGTCATCGGCTTGAGGAGCAGAATTTTCTGCCCCCCAAGAACGCCCTCGGAAGTCTCCCCCCGAAAGCGCTTGCGCCACGGGGAAAACCCGTGACGCCTGGCGATTTCATCAACCGCCATGAAGCCGATGTTATGTCGATGACGGCTCATCCCCGGCTCGGGATTGCCGAGACCGGTCCAGAGCCTCATGACTTACTTCTTCTTTGCGCCCGGCTTTGCGGTAGCAGCTGCGGCAGCGGCAGCAGCCTTGGCAGCAGCTTCAGCTTCCATTTCCGCATCAATGGTCGGCGGAGCGATGGAAGCGATCACGAGATCAGCAGCCTGATGACCCGTCAGCTTCACGCCTTCCGTGCCCTTCAGATCGGACCAGCGAACGCTGTCATGAATGTCGAGAACACTCAGATCAACAGTGAAGCTTTCCGGAATGCTGGCTGCATCAGCAGCAACGTCCACGGAATGACGGACAACGTTCAGAACGCCACCGCGCTTGATGCCAGGAGCCTTCTCTTCACCAACGAAGATGATGGAAACCTGAACGTGCACCTTCGTGCCCGCTGCAACGCGCTGGAAGTCGATGTGAATCGGAGCATCCGTCACCGGGTGCAGTTGCACGTCACGGATCAGGGCAGCAACCGGCTCTGCACCTTCTGCTGCCAGGTTGTACACGCGGGAGGACCAGCCACCACGGTGCAGTTCCTTCATGATCACGCGCGGATCAAGAGCAATGATGGAAGGCTCCTGCTTGCCACCATAGATTACTGCCGGAACCAGCCCGGCACGTCTCGTTGCGCGCGCTGCCCCCTTACCAGCCTTCGCGCGCGTCGAGACAGCAAGTGTCGTCAATTTAGCCACTGTTACGCTCCTGCGTATTGAATTTTGTCATCACACAGACCTCCAGGGGTGCCTGTGCGAGCGGCGAAATAGCGGAAAACTGCGCCACACACAACCTTTTTCCCAGATTTTACCTTCCTGATGGCCTACCCCAACCATGGCTGGACCCACGGCCAAACCGCCAGATAGTCTGTCACACCCCCATAGTTGCCTGCGTCACAGAGAATCCATGAGCATCGCCCAGCGCCTCGAACACCTGCCCTTTACCCCCTTCCACCGTCGGCTCCTGATCCTTGGTGGCTGTGGATACATGTTCGACGGCCTGGACTCCGCCATCGTTGCCTTCACCCTCCCGGTTCTGAAAACGGAATGGCACCTGTCCGGCCCGTCTCTCGGTGTTCTGGGAAGCGCCACTTATCTGGGATACGGTCTCGGCTCCCTGCTGGCAGGCTGGTGGGCCGACAGGTCTGGCCGCCGTTCCGTCATGATGAGCGCCCTCGCGCTCTATGCGATCGGCTCTCTTCTCTCGGCAGTCTCCCACACATTCGGCAGTTTCTTCAGCGCCCGTCTTCTCGCAGGGCTGGGCGCGGGCGCAGAAGCCACGATCATCGCCCCCTATCTGAGCGAATTTGTCTCATCCCGTTATCGCGGCGCCTTCACGGCCAGCCTAACCGGCTTCTATTCTTTCGGTTACGTCGCCGCAGCCATTCTCGGCTTCATGATTGTCCCCTCGTCACCTGATGGCTGGCGATGGGCATTGGTTGCCACAGCCCTACCCGTCCTGATGCTTCTGTGGTGGAGGCGTACCCTTCCCGAGTCCCCCAGATGGCTCGATCAGCAGGGGCGAACGCACGAAGCATGCCGAATTGTCGGAAGCATCGAACAAAGCGCCGGACTGGCCGCCGGTCTTTCGACAACCCCCGATACAGCCGGGCAAACAAACCGCCCCCTGAGCGATCTTTTCGCCCCCAGCCTCAGACG
This sequence comes from Gluconobacter sp. P5E10, assembly GCF_018812145.1. Taxonomy (NCBI): domain Bacteria; kingdom Pseudomonadati; phylum Pseudomonadota; class Alphaproteobacteria; order Acetobacterales; family Acetobacteraceae; genus Gluconobacter; species Gluconobacter sp. P5E10. Next base: position 10,232 of record NZ_JACRVZ010000010.1, read on the forward strand.
CTCCACATTCATGAGCTGGGCCATGTGGCTGAGCATCACCTTCTGCTTCTACGCGTTCTTCACCTGGATCCCGACCCTCATGATCGAGCGCGGCATGACTGTGACCCGCAGCTTCGCCTACGCCATCTCGATCTACGCAGCACAGCTCCCCGGATACCTGGCCTCAGCCTTCTGCACGGAACGTCTCGGCCGACGCGCCACAGTCGCCACCTTCATGATCGGCGGCGGGATCAGTGCCATCGGCATGGCCGCAAGCCAGACACCCACGCAGGTCCTGCTTTTCGGAATTATGCTGTCCATGTTCATGAATGGAACCTACGGCGGCATCTACGCCTACACCCCCGAACTCTTCCCGACGTCCCTGCGCGGAAGAGGCATGGGACTGGCCTCCGCAATCGCTCGTCTGGGCGCCATCTCGTCGCCCGTCCTGATTGGCTGGATCTACCCGAAAGCCGGTTTCCCCGGCGTCTTCGGCCTCACAACCTGCGTCCTCCTCATAGGGGCTAGCATCACCCTTCTCTTCGGCCCCAAAACAGAAAAACGCCCGCTCGATCAGGAGCAGGCGTTCCACTGAGATCCAGAATATCCGGCCCGATCAGAGCATCGGCATCCCGCCATTCACAGGTAACAGAGCGCCCGTCGTGTAACTGTTCAGCGGGTCCGCAAAATACACATAAGCCCCAGCCAGTTCCGCTGGCTGACCTGGGCGGCCCAGCGGAACATCAGACCCAATACTCTTCTGCGCTTCTTCCGGCATTCCCGTCGCAATGAACGGCGTCCAGATCGGGCCCGGCATAACCCCGTTCACCCGAATACCTCGTGACGCAAGCTGCTGCGCCATACTCACCGTAAAGTTCGCAATGGCTGCCTTCGTCATGGAATACGGCACAAGGATCTGAGGCGGTGTCTTCAGATTGACTGAAGACGTATTAATGATGGACGATCCTGGCTTCAGATGAGGCAGAGCAGCCTTCGTCAGATAAAACAGCGCATGCGTGTTGGTATCAAAGTGGCGCTTCCAATCGTCGTCACTGATATCCTCCAGATGCTCCGCCCAATTCTGAAACGCAGCATTGTTCACAAGAATATCGATACGACCGAACTCTTCCAGAACGCGCCCAACCAGCAACTTGCAATGCGTCGCCTCACGAATATCCCCGGGCAACAGAAGGCAACGACGTCCCTCTGCTTCGATCTGTCCTGAAATATCCTTTGCATCCTGACTTTCGGTTTCGAGATAGGAAATCGCAACCTCCGCCCCTTCCCGGGCAAAAGCCAGCGCCACAGCGCGCCCGATCCCGGAATCACCACCGGTAATCAGAGCCACCTGCCCCTTGAGTTTTCCAGAGCCCTGATAGGTCTTTTCTCCATAATCAGGCTGCGGCGTCATTTTTGATGATAGCCCCGGAAAAGGCTGACTTTGCCCTTCAAAAGGAGGCTGAGGATAACGATTGCGAGGATCGACAGGCATTCAAGCCTCCTGAGCTGCATGAAAGATGCAAGTAAGGAGCCGTAACGGCTCACTCTTTCCTTCAGTTCAGAACATTTCACCAAATTATTTTCCGGAACATTTACCCGGGACTCAGACTTCTAAAGTGAAGGATTTCCCAAACCGGAAATCGACTTACCGAATTTGAAACGACGTGCCCGGCATTATTCAGTCCGGACAGTCGCGACGACAGCAGATCGGACCGGACCATGAGCGACACGGCAGACAAACGCACCACCGTGACCATCGGTGACCAGACCTTCGAGCGCGGCCCTCAGGGCGCAACCCATCAGACCGCAAATGGCAACACACCGACCCTGACAACCCAGCAGGGCGTTCCCGTCGCCGATGACCAGAACTCCCTGAAAGCTGGCCCGCGCGGCGGAACGCTTCTGGAAGACTTCCATTTCCGGGAAAAAATCTTCCACTTCGATCACGAACGCATCCCCGAACGCGTTGTTCATGCCCGGGGCTACGGCGCGCATGGCTTCTTTGAACTCACAGACTCATTGTCTGACTACACAACCGCAAGCGTCCTCGGAAAAACCGGCACCCGCGTCCCGGCATTCGTCCGTTTCTCAACCGTCGCAGGTGGCAAGGGCTCATTCGATCTCGCCCGCGACGTCCGCGGTTTCGCCGTGAAGCTCTACACCGAAGAGGGCAACTGGGATCTCGTGGGCAACAACATGCCCGTGTTCTTCATCCAGGATGCCATCAAGTTCCCCGACATGGTGCACGCCGTGAAGGAAGAGCCTGATCGCGGCTTCCCGCAGGCGCAGTCCGCCCATGACAACTTCTGGGATTTCGCATCCCTCTCGCCCGAAACCGTCCACATGCTCCTCTGGATCATGTCCGACCGGGCCATCCCCCGGTCCTTCCGCTTCATGGAAGGCTTCGGCGTCCACACCTTCCGGCTCATCAACGCCGAAGGAAAATCCACATACGTGAAGTTCCACTGGAAGCCGAAGCAGGGCCTTCAGTCAGTTGTCTGGAACGAGGCCGTCAAAATTAACGGCGCCGACCCTGACTTCCACCGTCGTGACCTCTGGCAGGCCATCGAATCCGGGGACTATCCGGAATGGGAACTGGGCGTACAGCTCTTTGATGACGCCTTCGCCGACAAATTCGACTTCGACATTCTGGATGCGACCAAACTCATCCCGGAAGAACTCATCCCCGTTCGACGGATCGGTCGCCTCGTGCTGGACCGTATGGTGGACAACTTCTTCGCCGAAACCGAACAGGTCGCCTTCTGCACCCAGAACGTCGTCCCCGGTATCGGCTTCACCAATGATCCGCTCCTGCAAGGCCGGAACTTCTCGTATCTGGACACACAGACAAAGCGTCTCGGTGGCCCGAACTTCACGCATATCCCCATTAACGCGCCCAAATGCCCGTTCCACAACTTCCAGCAGGACGGCCATGCCGCCATGCACAACCCGAAGGGTCGCGTAAACTACGAACCCAACTCCTGGGGTGCAGGTCCGCGTGAAAACCCCAAGACCGGCTACAGGCACTTCCCCGATGACAACGGTCGCACGACCCGCGAACGCGGTGAACTCTTCGCCGATCACTACAGCCAGGCACGCCAGTTCTACATCAGCCAGACAAAGCCCGAACAAACGCACATCAAGAACGCATTCGTCTTCGAGCTCAGCAAGGTTGAGACGCCAAACATTCGCTCCCGCGTCATCGCTCATCTTCTGAATGTGGATGAAACGCTGGCCAAGGGCGTGGCCGAAGGTCTGGGCCTGAAAGAGCTCCCCGCCCCAGCTCCAGCCGCCCGTACACCCATTACGGATCTGGCCGCCTCAACAGCGCTCAGCATCCTCAAGAATGGCCCCGACTCCTTCGCAGGCCGCAAACTGGGTGTCGTGATTACAGAGGGTACGGATGCAGCCCTGCTGGACGCTCTCCAGAAAGCCGCAAAGGCGGAAGGCACACTGATTGAGCTGGTCGCCCCCGTTGTCGGCGGCGTAACGCTGACAGATGGCAAGACCATCCCGGCTGGCCAGAAAATCGTCGGCGCCCCATCCGTGCTTTACGACGCCGTCGTGCTGCTCCCTTCCGCGGAAGGGACAAAGCTTCTGAGCAGGGAAGCAACAGCCCGTGACTTCGTGGCAGATGCCTTCGCCCACGCCAAATTCATCGCCTACGGCCCGGACGCTGCCCCGCTTCTAGCAAAAGGCGGCATCACGCCCGACGAGATGGACGATGGTGTAATCGCCATCAAAAACGATGGCGATTTTAAACCCTTCATCGCAACCTGCCGGAAGCTACGCTTCTGGGATCGTGAAGCCAAAACCCACAGCGTCTGACACAAAAAAAGCCGGGGATCACACCCCGGCTTTTTTTAATGCTGAACAGAGGCGGCAACCCGCCGATCAGCCTCCTGCCGAACATGTGCAAAATCCTGCTTCAACGGCTTTCCATGCTCAACCATCAGCACGCCCCCCACATACACCTGCTCCAGATTTTCCTGAGCCGCCGCAAAAACCAGCGTGGCATACGGGTCAAACACATACCCAAGATTGGTCGGATCAATCACAAGAAAATCCGCAAATTTCCCAGCTTCTAGGCTTCCAAGCCGATCCCCGACTTCCAGAACATCCGCACTCCCTCGCGTGTGCAGGCGCACCACATCATACGGGCTCATGATCGCGGCACTCTGATACTTGTCCCGGATGGCATAAAGCCCGGTCCGCATGTTCTCAAACGGGTCTGCCAGATCCGCACTGGCTTCCCCATCCTCTCCCATACCAACCCGCAAACCAGCTTTCAGATAGGCCGGAATATCCGCCGTCCCTGACGCCAGACGACCATTTGAAAGCGGATTCCAGACCATGGACGCCCCAACCTTTACGGATCGGGCAATAATCTCAGGCGTCGTATGAATGAAATGACCGAAAATCAGATGCGGCCCGAGAATGCCTTCATCTTCAAACCAGTGGAAGCGGGCCTGCTGAGCTAAAACGTTCTCAGGCGGCTCCAGATAATGACTCTGGTTGGACAGATGATACTCCCGCATCAACGCCCCTTCGATCTTCGCAACGTCTCCGGTGTCGTGAAATCCCGTCCCACCATTGATCATCACGGACAGGAACGTAGACCCCACATGCTGCCCGGCGGACCACGCCAGAAAATCCCCAACATGCTGGCGAGCCTTTGCCAGTGACACATCGGCTTTACCCTGCAATGGCTCAAGACCATGTACAAATCGAATGCCGGAAGCAGTTTCAGCCTGAAACTGCAAACGATCCGTTTGCACGACCATCTTCGGGCTCGCCCCGCCATAATTGAAATTATAGGCAGCCGTGACGCCATGAGCGAGATGATCCAGCGCGCCATCGAGAGTGAACCAATAAATATCCTCAGGTCGCGCCACACTCGCCTTCCCGGAATACAAAGCCGTAATCCATCCCATCAAAGTCTGATCCGCCGCAAGGCCACGATAGGCAGCCTGCCAGAGATGACTATGAGCGGAAATGAACCCTGGCATGACCCAATGCCCGTGCAGATCCATGTCCTGATCCGCTTGAAGATCCTTGGGAGGAGCACCGGGGCCAATATGATCGATCACGCCATCTGAACGGACAGAAAAATACCCTTTAAAAGGCGCTTTCTGCCCATCGGCCATCGAAAAAATCAGGGCGTTACGAACCAGAAGATGAGACGGCTCGGCGTAGGCTACGCCCCCGGCACAGGCGGCCACCAGCATGGAACAGAGAATCTGAGCAGGACGAAGCATTTTCATACCGGAACGATAACAGTCCCAGCGATCCGCACAAGCGCTGGGGCACTCTGCAATACTATGATGAAACGCGAGGCCGGATTGCAGAAATCTGATGACCAATATGGCCACCACCTGCGAGTGTCCTTCGGCGATGGCTGAAGAACCTCTGGTCCGTCAATGTATCCACACCCAGTACTTCAACCTGCTGAACACCAGCAGCTTTCAAACGCGTCGAGCAGTATTCTGGTAAATCGAACATGAAATGCCCTGCCCGCTCCGCAACGCGGAAAAATAGACCTGCGTTTCCGTCCTGAGCCAGAACGGCATCCCGCATATCCGGGCCAACCTCATAACTCTCAGGCCCGATGCAGGGGCCGACTACTGCCCGGATATTCGTGGCGCCCAGAGCTCTCATTTGCGTCACAGAAGATTCGAGAACACCGCCTACCGCTCCACGCCATCCAGCATGCGCGGCTCCCACAATCCGTCCATCCTCGGAAGCCAGAAGAACAGGCCCGCAGTCTGCCGTAATCACCCCAACCCCGACGTCAGGGCGATCCGTCACCAGCGCATCGCCATCCTGCCCACGCCCCATAGCCCAGAGAACCGTCTCCAAGGTCACTGGAACCGTAATGTCACTATGCGTCTGCTTCAGACCCAGAAGCTTTTCTGGCTCAACCCCGATCTGCCGCGCAACACGCGCACGGTTTTCGCTCACATTCGCCAGATCATCAGGAGACGACAGAGAGCAGTTCAGGCTGTCATAAGGTTTCGGGGACACGCCGCCGAGGCGCGTAAAAAAGCCATGTGGCACGCCAAGACCATCACTTCTGAGAATAGCCTCAGACATGTGCGCTCTCCTGCGCCGGACGACGAAGGGCATACGTCATCAGGCCCAGCCCGGCGAGCGCCATCGGAATACACAGGATCTGCCCCATCGTGACCCCGCCGGCCAGAAAGCCGATATTCGCATCCGGCTCCCGAAAAAACTCACAGAAGCTCCGCGCGCAGGCATATCCAAAGAGGAACAACCCTGACAGAAATCCGAAATGTGCCCGCAATTTAGGGCGGGTTGCCGCAAACAGCATGACGCACAACAGGAGAACGCCTTCCGTCAACGCCTCATAAAGCTCGGAAGGGTGCCGCGCCACGGGGCCACCTGTGGGGAATACCATGGCCCACAGCAGATCAGGCGATGCTGGACGGCCCCACAGTTCCCCGTTCACAAAGTTGGCGCAACGACCTAGCGCCAGCCCAATCGGAACCACCGGCACGATCCGATCCGCAAAAGCCAGAAAACTCAGACGGTTTTTCCAAGAGAAGAACGCCAGAGCCAGAATGACGCCCAAGGCCCCACCATGAAACGACATCCCGCCGTCCCATGTCTTGATGATGTCCACGGGGTGCGCGAGATAATCCAGAGGTCGGTAAAACAACACGTACCCAAGACGCCCCCCCAGCAAAACACCCAAAATAGCGTAAAACAGGAAGTCATCGACCTGTTCACTGGTCGCTACTTCCGGTGCCAGCCTGTTCAATCGTCTCGCAGTTGGCAGCGCGATGATGAACGAGACCATATATGCCAAGGCATACCAGCGCACCGGCAGCGGGCCGACATGAAACGCAACGGGGTCAAACCCAGGGAACATCAAGGGCTGGCTCAAAGGTTTGACTCCGTTCGGGAAAGATAATCACGCACATACTGCCGTATTCCGTCTTCAAGAGACGTAAACGGCGCATCATATCCTGCCTGACGCAAACGGCTCATATCCGCACAGGTGAAGGACTGATACTGCCCACGAAGCTTCTCAGGCATCTCGACGAATTCTACATCCCGCGCCCGATGCGCAGCGTCACAAACTGCATGCGCCAGATCCAGATAGCTCCGCGCCACACCGGTTCCGCAGTTGAAAAGACCACTGACATCCGGATGGTCGAAAAGCCATAGCATGACGTTCACAACATCCCCGACCCAGATGAAATCACGCTTCTGCTGGCCATCGGCCATTCCTGGAACGTCAGATTTGAACAGTCGTGCCGCAGCCCCACGCTGAAGATCATCATACTTGACCTTCACGACGGAGATCATGGACCCTTTGTGATACTCATTCGGGCCATAAACATTGAAAAATTTCAGTCCAGCCCACTGCGGTGGGGCCGAATGCCCAGCTTCCAGCTCACGCCTTACCCACAGATCAAAAACCTGCTTTGACCATCCGTAAAGGTTCAGCGGCTTGAGATGATCAATCGCGTCCAGCCCGTCACGGAACATCTCAGGCTGGTCCGCAGCGCCATATGTCGCCGCAGATGAAGCGTAAATCATCCGGACATCGTTCTGGGCGCACCAACGCCAGAGAAACTGCGACAACGCCACGTTAGTCGACCAGACAAGGTCTCCGTCTCGTGCAGTCGTTGCGCTGATCGCGCCCATATGAAAGACCGCTTCGATCTTTGGCGCTGTCTCGAGGAAACTCGGGAGCGCCTCAGGCGTGATGATCTGATCCGGCGCATGAGACGCGAGGTTGCGCCATTTCACACCCTCACGAAGCCGGTCCACAACAACCGTCCGCAGCCCGCGCTGACGCAAGGCGGCATGAAGGCACGATCCAATGAATCCGGCTCCGCCGGTGACGATAATCATCCTTCCTGTATAGTCTGCCCCCGAAAACGATCCAAGCGACGCGCCACACACGACACGCCGCCTCTCTGCAGGAGTTTCTCCCATGTCTGACAGACCCCGCTTCTTTGATGACCTCGCAGGTCTTGCCGGCAATGCTTTTTCGGCTGTTACCGGCGCACGCGAAGAACTTCACTCCATCATCCGTACCCGCGTTGACGAAGTCCTGAACTCTCTGGAACTGGTTCGTCGTGATGAGTTCGATGCCGTTCAGGAAATGGCGACACGCGCGCGCATGGCACAGGACGAGGCAGAAGCACGCCTTGCTGCCATCGAATCGCGCCTGACAGCACTCGAAGACCTCGCAACTGAAGAAAAGGGTGGCCCTCAGGGCTGAAACGGTCGCTTTCGTTGCGATCCGGATGCAACACATCTTCGTACGAACTGATTGAAGCTGTGCGTGATACTTGCACACTTCACCAAGGCCACATAACGTGATCAACGTCAGGAGAGGTCATTCCCCTCCTGGCCGCAGACATCTGGAGCGCCGTACCGGTGCATGACCGGTTCCGGCCTCCACGGCCTTGGGAGATCCGACATGCCTGCCCTGAGCACCTCACTCACCACAGAAACAGAATCCCATCCGCTTGACCTCATGGAACAGGTCATGGGCCTCTACGAATGGGAATTCGAGCGCCTTGGCCAGTCCGAAATGGCGGCTCAGGCCCCAGGTCAATGGTGTGACTACTCTCTCTATTTCACCTGGTCAGACGAGCTTTCAGCCCTGCATCTGAACTGCACACTGGATCTACGGTCCCCCACAGCACGTCGGTCAGACGTGCATGAACTGGTCTCCCTCGCCAACAACAAGCTTTGGGTTGGTCATTTCATTATTGATCCGGAAACCGGTGTTCCCTCCTTTCGCCATACGCTCCTGATGCGTGGTGTCTCAACCCCTCCAGGCGAAAGCATGGAAGACCTGATCGATATCGCAATGTCAGAATGTGAACGCTTTTACCCCGCCTTCCAGTTCACTCTCTGGGGCGGAAAATCCCCTCAGGATGCACTGGACGCTGCCATGCTTGATTGTGTCGGAGACGCATGACCTTGCCATCAACACCTTCAATTCTGCTGGTTGGTTGTGGAAAACTGGGAGGCGCGCTTCTCGACGGGTGGCTCGCCTCTCCCACACCTCCCCATATCATTGTCGTTGATCGACACAGATCCAGTTCGGACGATACCTTTTCAGTCGTTCGGGCCGCGTCTGACATTCCATCGACCTTTACGCCGGATATTATCGTTCTGGCCGTAAAACCTGCGACAGCGGAAGACGCGATCAGCGCCCTAGGGGAGTCCTTGGGCTCTCGCATGAAGAAGGCTGCTCTGCTTTCCGTTATGGCCGGCCGAACCTGTGCCGCCCTGTCAGATGCGACATCTAAAAGCGGCGCCACTCTCCCCATTCTTCGCGCCATGCCGAACACACCGTCAGCAATCGGTGCAGGTATCAGCGGCTTTTATGCGTCTCCTCAGGCGACAGAAGAGCAGACAAGCCTCTGCCACGAACTGCTATTCGCCGTTGGCGATGTTGTCCGGGTCGATAGTGAGGAAGATCTTTTGGCAGTAACAGCCGTCTCCGGCTCGGGCCCTGCTTATGTGTTTCTTCTTGCGGAACTGCTCGAAAAAGCTGGAGAGGCACACGGCCTGTCCCAAACGACAGCACGCCGTCTGGCACGGGGAACGATTTACGGCGCCGGGCGGATGTTGGATGACATGCCCGACGATGCTGCCGACCTGCGCAAAGCTGTCACCAGCCCAAACGGAACAACTGCTGCCGCCCTGAATGTTCTCATGGCGCCAGACGCATGGCCGTCAAATATTTCAAAAGCCATTGACGCGGCCACAAAACGGGCCGACGAACTCGCCGGTTGATCGTTTCTCTCTGGTGGGAACTTGCTGACACTGGCAAACGCTCCCACCATTAAGAAACAAGTTTTCTACAGGAGACCGGCATGGAAGAGCGGCAGGACCCATTTGATACCGATGAGCTGGCATCAGACAGCACACCGGAACTGGACAGGGAAGCCTTCGATATTGCTCTCCTCCAGTCTGCCCTGAGCCTCGCCGGTTCAGACGGCTGGCACCGGTTTTCCCTAGTTGATGCAGCGCGCGAGGCAGGCCTGCCTGTTGATGCTGTGCGCTCCCGCTATCCGGTCAAAGCACTGCTGCTGCTGCGTCTGGGACGGCTCGCCGATGAAAGCGCACTCCGCGACGAAGGAAATGGCGGCACACTTCGCGAATACCTTTTCGATCTCATGATGCGTCGATTCGATATTTTCGAAGAATATCGCACAGGCGTCAGAGCTGTCCTTCACGCCGTTCCCTATGACCCCGCCCTGGCAGCACTTTTAGCCGGAGCAACTGTGGACTCCATGCGCTGGCTCGCTGACGCAGCAGGTATGGACTGTTCTGGTCTCGGCGGCCTCTGGCGCATTAATGCCCTGACCGCCGTCTGGGGACACGCGCTCCGGGCCTGGGAAAAAGACGAAAGCCAGGATCTTGGAAGCACCATGGCTGCCTTGGATCAGGCGCTCAACAAAGCTGAGCGTCTCGGTATCCTGAAGGCCTCAGCCCGCCGCAAAATGGACGAAGCTATGCGCACTACAGGGTTGCCAGATCACGAACTGGAACTTGAATTCTGATATTGGGCTTTACGAGACGCATTGGTTCGGATTAAAAGCCGATCCATCGCGTTCGTAAACGCGATCTACTGGGGCGTAGCCAAGCGGTAAGGCAGCGGATTTTGATTCCGCCATGCGGAGGTTCGAATCCTCCCGCCCCAGCCAAATCTTTATAAATTCTGCTTCAATCCAGGGCTTGCCTTGAACCGGACGGTCCGTCCCGGGGGAACTTCCACCGGTTCTCCTGTCCGCGGGTTTATCGCTTGGCGCGCTTTTGTTTCGCACACGGTAAACGTACCAAAAGAGGAGATAGTAAACCCTCCTTCACGTCTCAGTTCATCAATAATAGCATCTACAAGATCGTTAGCCGCTCGCTGTGCAGCAACGCCTGTACAGTCTATGGAGTCCTGAAGAACAGCTGCGAGAAATGCCTTACTCATAGATGCATTTTTCTCCTCTTGTGCGTCCCTGTCTCAGGATGCAGCTCCAACACCTGAACATTCACCATCTTTTACAGCATTCCTAAGTATTTCTTACAATACCATTAGGCAACGATGATATAATCGCTTCAGCAGCCCAAGCGTTCCATCGTCAGGAATTTCATGTCGCGTTCCATCTGCCTTTTCGCCTATCACGCGCCTGCACCAACACTGGCCCCCCATACCCGCCATCTCCTCGATCAGATTGCGGGATGCGGGTTTGAACTGCATGTCGCCGTCTCCGGCCTGGACCCAAACGATGCGGAAGGATTAACAGTCCTTCAGAACAGTTTTACTTCTGGCCCCACACCAATCGCAGCGACCCTCTATCCCAGAGAAAACTCCGGTCTTGATTTTGGTGCCTGGCAGGACCTGCTCACCAGGAACTGCGATGCGGGAGCGACTGAAATTCTCTTTGCGAATGACAGTATTTTTGGGCCTATGACGCCCTTGCAGCCAATTGTGGACAACATGCGAGCCCATCATTCCCCTGTCTGGGGTATGGTGCGGTCAGAGGCTATTACAGCCCATCTCCAGTCATGGTTTCTTGTCATGACACGGGAAACCCTCGATCATCCCGCCATAAGGCGCGTGTTTGAGCAACCATTCAACAGCATGAGTAAGCCGGAAATTGTCTTGCATGGTGAGTTAGGCCTCGGCTTGGCTATACATGCAGCCGAACTGGAGATGACAGCCTCCTGGAGCAGCAAACGGGGGCTGGCACGCCTTCTTTCGTTGAACCCAATGCATACAGACTGGCGCACCGTGCTTCACTCAGGGCAAGCACCGTTCATCAAGACAGAGCTTCTCCGCGACAACCCAAGTGGAGTAGCGTCAGTCCATCTCTGGCGAAGCGAAATTCCTGACAAAACCTTTTTCGACCCCGACTGGATCGCACTCTACCTGGCCAACAACCCGCCGCGCGTTCAGCACAAAAAGGCCGGTTTCCGAGCGCGACTGGTTCAGGCCTTGGCCAGTGAAGACAGACTACGTGCTTTACCAGCGCTTTTAATGGGTCACTAGATTAGCTTTACGCTTCACCACGCGCTCCAGAAAGCCAAGGAGCTCTTCTGTTTGCGCTTCGTACGTTGCCAGACTGCTCTTGAATGGATTGACGTATCCATCAAATTTTTCAGCCTGACCAAGCAAAGATTTGACGGCCGCAGCCAGTGTCTCAGGACGTCCATCAAGCGGGAGATGCGTTCCATTCACTCCGTCGACCACATCCTCTGACTGTCCGCCAGGAGCTGTCGTCACAACCCAGACGTCACGCGCCAAAGCTTCACGAACTGTCAGACCGTAACTCTCTTTCCATTGGGACGGAAACAGCAAGACATCAATCTGGTCATAGAAATCATCGAGTCCAGCCTGTGTGAAGGCAGGAACAATTTTCAGTTCCCCCTTCACTGACCAGTCTTCAGCATGAATGGACCTGAAACCAAGATTGATCTTGTTATCGACCAGAACCAGTTCCCAGTCAGATCGCTCCAGAGACTCCATACATTTTTTGAGTTGTGGATATCCCTTTACGGCCTCTGTCCCACCGACAAATCCAAACCGGATTCGAGAACCAGGCGTTCGCTGACGACGAGGTCGTTCAGGCCACCGAAAGCCATTCCGGTTCACAACAATCCGCTCAGGCTCAACGCCATTGGCAAGATAAAGCTGACGATGTGCCTCAGACGGGCTGATCAACAAAGCCGCTTCAGCCAGAGCCTGATGCATGATCGTCACACGATCTCGCAAGTGTCGGGCATGAGGTTGACACATCTGGCAAACCTGCTGGTCAATACGGGTCTGGAAGCAGTAATGCCCATCTTCCCGAACCATGAACTGCCTGTCGCATAGCCACCACGCATCATGCAGTGTCAGAACATAGAGAACTCCCCGTTCCTGACAAACCCGCAGCATGGCAGTACCAAGCCCCTGAGCGGCATGCACATGCACCACATCAGGCTGGTAAGCATCCAGCCAACCGGCAAACACCTCAGCCATCTGCGGGTTGTCCAGGGCACCAATAAGGTCCGTTCCCTCCGGGATAACCGCCGACAACACGTCCGTACCGTTGATGACGTAGCGAATACTTCCTGACAAATTCTCGTCCAGGCGTGGGCGGGATGTCATGATTCCCACTTCAACACCGCGCTGCGTGAGCCGGGTTGCCAGTTCCTCTGCGACGATCGTCGCTCCCCCGAACGAGCGGGGAGCGTAATAGACATTCGCCATCAGCACTCGCAGAGCTTTCCGCTCCGGTATCACAGGCGTACCAAAAACAGCCCGCCCCTGCGTGACAGCCATTGCTTCAGGCGCGTATCGCTCCATCACATCCTGACGGGCCTGAATCGCTAAACGCTGACGCAATGGCACATCTCGTGCCAAGGTCAGGAAACTCTGCTTCCAATCATCATCGGTAACGGCCAACAGGCCATTTTCGCCATGTCGCATGACTGAAAGAAAAGCATTCCGAGGGGAACAGATGGCCGTAACTCCAACGACTGCCGCCTCCAGAAATTTGATATTACTCTTGCAGTCATTGAAAAGCGTGGGCTCAAGAGGCGCAATCGCAATATCCGTTCGGGAGAGTGCCGCGAGATAGTCGCGATATGAGAGTTCTGTCAGGCGCTCCACACGGTCTCCGAACCTGTGAAAGTCATCCGACAGTTTAAGCTGACCAATGACCCGCAGACACAACCGCGGCTCATCTTCCATCGCAGCAATCAGCCCGGCCTGAGCCTGCCGAAAATCTTCATCATGCGTATTGGTTCCTGATCCATAAGAAACCCACACACGCTCCACGTCCGTACCTTCATGGGTCGGAAGCGACGCCGCAATCTCAAGCGTCTCATGATCAAGAGCATTTTCCAGCACTGAAACGTCAGTCAGGCCTGCATCCAACATGGCCTGCGCCAATGCCTGGGTCGAAGCAATACCTCGGCCACAACCCAGCATGCAGCGCCTGAATAAGGTAACACCCGACATGAGCAGATCCTGCTCTGCCTGAGGCAAACTGCTGATGTTCCCATTCTGAAGATACTCTTCAGCATCGAAAATAAGATCATCCACTTCCCACCACGGCTCAAGACGCAGGCGGTGGGCCTCGGCGACCAGCTTCATGACAGTCTCGAAGCCAGGAACCCTGTAGAAAATCACCCGCGTACAAAGCTGCAACCCGGACATGGCAACACCAATGTCCCGCCAGTCCACAACCTGAACAGCCCATCCAAGGCGTTCCAGCAGATCCCGCTTTTGCCACACACGATACTTCGCGCACTGCCGCAAAGAGACTTCTGCAATGATCAGAATTTTCGGAGCAAGAGATGCTGCGCCCTCATCAAGCAGATCACTGTAAACGGAGTGGCCAGCCACAGCTTCTTCAGACGTAACTTGCTGGGTAGCCTTTGAAAGAACGGAGTTTCTCTTCTTGCCAGAGCGAGGAAGAGCCTGGCGTGCCAGTGCACCCCCTACTGCCCGAAGACCGCCTTTGCTCCAAAGCTCAGTAACGCGATCAGGAAGTTCTCTAAGGGGCCTGCCCGAGGGAAGCCGCCCAAGAGACAAGCCTCTTACCAGCCGCAGTGGAGCGGTGACCCGCCACGACAGAGAACTCTGAACAAGAGCCATCTGATCCCGCAGATGCGTGTTTTCAATTTGTAGTCCATCGGCTCTCATTCCGTTCAGACGTGCTGAGCTGCGGTAACTCTCAAGCAAAACCTTCTGCGAATCTTCTTCAGCTGTACCTGGAAGGAGGGTCACGTTGGAGCCGGGCTGCACTGTCATCAGAGAAAAGGCCAAAGTCTATGAAGGGGTGGGCACAAACAAAAAAAGCTGGGTTCTTTCGAACCCAGCTTTCTTCATGAATGCTGGCAAACCAGCAAACAGGGTAGATTAGCTCAGATTGAAGCTGGAAGCCTTCAGATCTGTAACGCCGAGGAACGTGATCTTGGAACCGTCGGACAGTGCAATGGTCGTGTTGCCACCGGCAACAGTTGCATTGGACAGAACGTTCTCAAGCCCACCGTTGTTCTGAAGGCCGTACTGGTACAGAGCCATCAGGTTACCAGCTGCGCTGCCAAAGTCACTGATGGTGTAGTTGCCACCAGCAGCACCCTTGTTCAGAGCAAACAGGTTAGCAGAGCCGGAACCACCCTCAAGGGTAGCATTGCCCGTTCCACCAACCAGCGTATCGGCACCGGTTCCGCCAATGACGGTCGTGTTGCCGGTACCTGCGAAAGCCTGCAGGACACCGTGGGAAGACGCAGCAGAAATTGCTTCGTCACCATCGTTACCTACGAACAGGCTGTAACCGGACACACCATCGAACTGAGCGTTCAGGCCGGATGCACCGAACATGGTAGCATTGCCAGCCGTGATGGTGGTGTTGCCCGTACCGTTCAGGAAGGACAGGGAACCATCGACACTGATGCTGTTGCCCGTACCACGGATCTGCTGGAAGTCACCTGCAGCAGAAATGGTATCGTTCAGACCACCAGCGACCGTAGCAGTCGTTCCAGTCGCGAAGTACGTGCTGGAGCTACCACCCGTGATGAAGCCGTTGCTACCAACCGATACGGTGTTTGCGTACGTCGTGTCATAAACCGTGGCGTTGGCGCCAAGAGTTACGACCGAGCTGCCACCCAGCAGGGTAACAGTGTCGGTGCCAGCGGAACCATCGATCGTGTCCTGGCCCTCGGAACGAACAACGTTCGTACCTGAACCCAGGGTGATCAGGTTGTTGCCTGTTCCGCCATCGATGGTGTTGTTGCCATCGGTGCCAGAAATCGTGTCGTTACCGGAACCGGTAGCGATGTTCCAGTTACCAGTCTTGCTCGTGCCCGCGAAGGTGTTGTTGCCAACGCCACCGATGAACACGCCGTTCTGGTTTCCAGCCTGAACCGAAACGCCGACCCAGCTGCCTGTCAGCAGCTTGATGTTGGAAGCGGTATCATTTGAAAGGTCAATTGAAACAGCGCCATTAAGCGTATCGGTCGGTGCGTATGAACCCGCAGCAACATAAGCTACATCACCGGTGATGCTGTAGCTGCCGCCTTGGGTGATAACGCCCTGAGAAACGCTTGCGTTGCTTGGGCTGCTGTTTCCGCCTGGTACCAGGTCATAGCTCGTCAGACCGCTGACACCAGCGATAGCAGACGAATATTGACTGGCCAGAGCGTGGGCCTGCGCACCGTCGACCGTGACCGCAAGGATCTGGCCGGAGGCGCCAACCACGGTAGTGATTGCCATTACCATGCACTCCTAAAAAAGGTTGCCTCGCACTGGCGGCCCTCAGACCACCCAAATGATCGAGTGACGAGTCTTGCATATATCAAAGCCTCATCACCAAAAGCAATAAGGATCTGACGCACCTACACAAGAACCACCCCAACATCGGAGCAATATAAAGGTCCACTCACAGTGCAATACCCAACTGTGCTTAAAAAGACACAGACAGGCAGGGGCAGGAATGCCCCATCACAGAAGGAAGCATTTTACGAAGAGTTGCAATGACAGGTTAAACTTTACAGCAGGCAATCAATAAAAAATTAAAATACTTCACAAAAAACAAACAGAAGGAGGGATTGTGTCTCTACAATGCCTTAAGATGCTTTTCACACCATAATCCTATACGAATCTGTAAATTGCACCTGTGACAAACATATTCCCAACCTCCCTCTCCCCCGCTCTGCAGGATCAGTATCTGGCTGACTTAGCCATTTTGCTTACCCAGAGGCCAACAATCGAGGCAACCTCCTGCCAGCAGGAAGATTGGGATGACCACGCCGTCAGAACAATTACGTGGCTGGTAACAAGCTTGCAGGATAAATCTCAGCAAGCAGCCACGATCCTGCTTTCCCCAACTCTTGACGATGAGCTTGGCTCCCAGCTCAGGACCCACCTGGAGCTTGAAGGCAATCTTCCGGAAACAAGATTCACTAGCGTCTTCCAGAACACTGACGCAGGGCTAATCCTCTGTCGGCAAGCACATGAAAAACAGAATACAGTCTCCAGCCTTCCAGTTGTTGTAGTCGGAAGGAACTCCCGGCCGCATTCAGAAGAAATACGCCTTTCGGATTATATTTCGCTCTGCCCCGCAGGTACTCACCCCCTTATAGAACTCCTTAAGGGTCAGTCAGACACTTCTCGCAACTTCCGTCACAGGGTTCGTCAACTCCTGGCCCATGACCTGACCATGCGTCGGGCTAACACAGAGCTTCAGCGATATAGAAAATCCGCCGAGCAAGCCGAGCGCGCGGTCCATACTCTTCGGATTGAAAGCCGATCCCTTTCGAGAGATCTTCGCAGTCGGAACGAGAAGATCACATCCCTAACGCACATTCTTGACCCCATCCGTCAGGAACGTGACGTGTTCCGCACAAAAATGATGGAAGAGAGCCAGAAGCGGGCAGAGCTTGAACATCACTACACGGAAAATCGTGCTGGTCTGGAGTCTCTGGAAGCTTTTCTCTCGCAACCTGCCCCTCTGTGGCGCCGGGTTCTACGGTCATTTCGAAAGCCGTTCATTCCCTACATTCCGACGCTTCCAGAACTGCAGCCTCAGTCGGACAAGGAGGATTTTTCATCCAGTGCGTCTCCTGCCTCGAGCGAGACCACCGACAGCCCCGACACTCACGGGTCTTCACCTGATGGCATACAGCGCGTTCTTTTCATCGCCGGAGAACCCAACACTCCGGGTGTGGCTTATCGATGCACCCGGAACGCTGAAGCTGCCCAAAACGCCGGATATGAAGCGCGCATCCAACCTTGCGCCGCAGTAGGCTACGAGGACATCCGCTGGGCCGACGTCCTGATCTTCTGGCGCGTAGAATACAGCGGTCATGTCAGCACTATCCTTGATCTCGCCCAGCAGGAAGGCGTCAAAACCATTTTTGATGCTGATGATATTGTCTTCGTTCCACATTACGCCCGCGTCGACTTCATCGACGGCATTCGCTCTGTCGGGGCGACAGAAGAGCGTATCGAGCGTTGCTTTGCAGACATGCGCCGAACTCTTGTCCGCTGTGATCAGGGATCGACGACGACGCGCGAACTGGCTCTTGCGATGCATGAACTCAGACCCGTCGTTCACCTTCTTCCCAATGTCTATGATCATGAAACACTGCGTCGATCTCGTCTCGGCTGCCGCCTTCGCGGAGAGCCTGGTCGTGCAACGTCTGAAGACGCACTGATCCGCATTGGATACGCCACAGGCTCGCGGACGCACCAACGTGACTTCGCAATTGCCTATCCCGCTTTGACACATGTGCTGAAGACCCACCCCAATGCACGGCTGGTTCTATTCAGAGAGAAGGACAATCATCGACCCGTTCTCCTGATGGAAGAGTTTCCAGCACTTAAAGCCGTAGAAAACCAGATCGAATGGCGAGACATGGTCCCGCTGTCCGAACTTGGAGAAGAGTTCGCCAGATTTGATATTTCCATTGCTCCGCTGGAAGTTGGAAACGTCTTCTGCGAAGCCAAAAGCGAAATCAAATTCCTGGAAGCTTCCCTTGCCGGGAATGCCTCGATCGTGTCTCCAACAGGCCCCTTCCGGCGCATTGTAAGAGATAACGAAACCGGCCTGCTCGCTGAAACGCCCGAAGACTGGACCCGCGCCCTTTTAAAACTAGTCGACAACTCGGATCTACGCCGCACCCTGGCGCGCAATGCCTATCATGACGTTCTCTGGCCCTTCAGCCCGGAAGCTCAGGCCCGGCGCATGTCACTGGCACTCTCTTCTCTCAATGGTGATGTGGAAGCAGCTCAAGCCGCAGAGACTCTTCTCGCCCGGAGCCGTTTAAAGTCCCCGGCGCTCCCGATCATTCCGGAGAGCGAGACCCTCTTCCATCATGATATTCTGGGGGAAGCGGAGGTCACCGTCATTGTGACATCCTACAATTACGCCAATCACGTGCTGGATGCTCTGGACTCTGTCGCAGCCCAGACACTTCCCACTCTGGACCTTATCGTGGTGGACGATGGGTCAACGGATGAATCTCTTGACCTCATCAGGATCTGGATGGAACGACACACCAGTCGCTTCAACCGCCTGATCTTCAGGCGGTCCATCCGGAATGCGGGGCTGGGTGGCGCACGAAACATCGGCATGGACGCAGCAGAAACCCCCCACACCCTGCAACTGGACGCCGACAACATCCTGCGTCCGGATGCTTGTGAAACCCTGCTGGCTGGCATGACATTTGGCATCGCCTACGCCTATCCACTGATCCAGTGCTTCGACGAAAACGGGCCAATCGTTACGAAGAAGACCCCTGATCTGACGACACCGCCCGGCGCACCCGTTCTGCTGGGGGATCTGCCCTCTAATCCCCTGACACTGGTTTCAGGCAATCGCATTGATGCCATGGCCATGGTCGCCAAATGGGCGTGGGCAGCAGCCGGCGGCTACTATGTTTCACGTGAAGCAATGGGCTGGGAAGACTATGACCTCTGGTGCACTTTTGCTGAACTTGGACTACCAGGACGGCAGGTTCCAGCCATTTTGGCGGATTACAGGCAACACAGCAGTTCCATGACCAACGCATCGACAGAGCGTGCTGCCCATAAAGCGCGCGTCGTCGCATATGTGCAGGACAGACACCCCTGGATTAATCTGACAGCAGAGAAGGCCCATCAGAGAGTCTGACCTCTCCGATACATCTCTCAGACGAAAAAACCCCGGACAGTTTCCTGTCCGGGGTTTTTCATGAAAAGGCCGGATCGCAAGATCCAGCCAACTCATAATCAGAAAGGTGCGTCGATATCCACGACATCAATCAGCTTGTGATTCACAAACTCCTTGATACCCAGACCAATCAGCTCACGGCCATAACCAGAACGAGCCACACCACCGAACGGCAGATCAGCCTTCACCATCGTCGGATGGTTCACATAGACCATGCCCGTGTGGATCTTCTCGGCAACCTTCACGCCACGCGCCGTGTCCTTGGTAAAGACAGAGCCGCCCAGACCAAACGGCGAGTCATTGGCAATCCGGATCGCCTCAGCCTCGTCCTTCACACGATAAAGCTGCGTGACAGGGCCAAAGAACTCCCAGTGACGGGCTTCATTGTCACCATGCAGGTTCGTCATCAGAAGCGGCTGGAAGAAGGCACCCTTTTCTGGAACCGGTGCGCCGATCACTTCAACAACAGCTCCATGCTTCTTGGCTTCTTCAACCTGAGCCTTCAGATCATCAGCAGCCTTCTGTGAAGACAGCGGCGCAAGCGTCGTAGCCGGATCCATCGGATCACCAGCCTTGAACTTGAGAACCTCAGCCTTATAGATCTCAAGGAACTTGTCGTAGATGGCGTCTACAACGATCAGGCGCTTGGAAGACACGCAGACCTGGCCGGCATTCCAATGACGCCCGAAAGCAGCCCACTTGGCAGCCTTTTCAACATCGGCATCTTCAAGCACAACGAATGCATCGGCACCGCCGAGTTCCATCGTTGCCTTCTTGAGCGCCTGACCAGCCGTACTGGCCACAATAGCGCCCGCACCTTCAGAGCCAGTCAGCGCCACACCACAGACGCGCGGATCATTCAGGATCACGGCCGTATGATGACGGGCAGCATAAAGATTGTGGAATGCGCCCTTGGGCAGGCCGGCCTCGATCATCAGATCATCGAAGATGGCAGCACACTGCGGCACATTGGATGCATGCTTCAGCAGAACCGTATTACCGGCAGAGAGCTGCGGTGCGATGATACGAGCGATCTGGTAGTATGGGAAATTCCAAGGCTCAATCGCAAAGACAATACCCTGCGGCTGATGGATCAGGATGGCTTCGCCTTCCTTCGGATCAGCAACCGGAAGCTTTTCCGGCTTCAGAAGCTCTTCTGCGTTCTTGGCGTAATATTCAAAGATCTCAGCGGAGAGAATGGTCTCCAGCTTTGCTTCTTCATAAAGCTTGCCCATCTCAAGGGTGAGAAGCTTCGCATATTTATCGATATCACGACGAAGGATTGCGCCTGCAGCAGCCATAACCTTGGCGCGGTCTGCAAAGGAAACGTCGCGCCAACTCTTAAATGCCTCATACGCGTCGGTGATCGCCTGCTGAACTTCCTGGTCAGTTGCTTCCGGGAAGGTTTTAAGTGTTTCACCCGTATATGGATTGGTCGTAGCGTAAGCCATGACGGAAAATCTCCGTTGAATAAAATGGTACCCTGCATATTGGCATGAAAGCCATGGTACGGAACCCCCAACCCCTCAAAAGTTTGAAAGTTCACATAGCCGTGTTCTGTTTAAGCTCTTCCAGCCATGCTCGTGCGTTACCATCGGACGGTGCCCTCCAGTCTCCGCGCGGAGAAAGAGAGCCGCCAGCAACGATTTTTGGCCCATTTGGCATGGCAGAGCGCTTGAACTGACTGGTAGCAAAAAACCTGTGGATAAAAATCCTTAACCAGTGACAGATTTCTTCCAGATCATAGGATTTTCGCCGGTCTTCAGGGAAATGCATCGGCCACGAACCGGTTGTAACACGTCCCCATGCCTTTTCAGCCAAAAAGGCGATACGTGAAGGGCGAAATCCATATCTTAGCACATAGAAAAGCGTGAAATCCTGCAAGGCATACGGCCCAATTATCTGCTCCGTACTCTGAATTCCCTGCCCCACATCCGGAACGAGCTCAGGGGAGATTTCAGCATTGACGATCTTCTCCAGAACGTCTGGTGCACCGCCTTCCAGCCCCCCTTCCCGGACCAACCAGCGAATGACATGCTGGATCAGCGTCTTCGGCATTCCAGCGTTCACATTGTAGTGAGACATCTGATCCCCGACGCCATAGGTGCACCACCCCAGCGCCAACTCGGAGAGATCACCCGTCCCGATGACAATGCCGTTTCGATGATTGGCCAGACGGAAGAGAAAGTCCGTTCTCAGTCCTGCCTGCACATTCTCGAAGGTGATGTCATGAACCGGCTTGCCCTCTGCATAAGGATGACCAATGCCCGCCAGCATCGTCTCGGCCGCAGGCCGAATATCGAGCTCATTGGTTTCTACACCCAGCGCTGACATGAGCGCATGAGCAAGCCCACGACTTTCACTGCCAGTGGCAAATCCGGGCATCGTGTAGGCAAGGACATGCGTTCGGGGCCAGCCAAGCTCATCAGCAGCTCTGACAGCGACCAGCAGCGCCAGCGTACTATCAAGTCCGCCGGAAACACCAATGACAGCACGCTGGGCACCACTCGCCTGCAACCGTTGACGCAGCGCGCTCACCTGAATGGTCCAGGCTTCATAGCAATCCCGAGCCAGCGTCTTCGGATCAGAGGGAACAAATGGGAATCTTGCAACGTCGCGCTTTAACCCAAGGTCTTCCAGTGGGGCAGACAAGGCGAACCCAATGGTTCTGAAACGGTCACACCCGACACCAAACTGCCCCGTCCGCAAGCGCTCCTGCCGAAGAAGATCAAGATCCACATCCGCCACCACCAGCCGCTCTCCCTGAGGGAAGCGATCTGACTGCGCGAGAAGGCGGCCATTCTCGTGAATGGAAACCTGACCATCCCATGCCAGATCAGTGGTGGATTCCCCTTCCCCAGCCGCTGCATACGCATACGCTGTCAAAGTCCGCATGGATTGAGCCTGGCACAGCAGAGAACGATCATCTGTACGGCCAATAGTGACTGGCGACGCAGAAGGATTGAGAACAACACTCGCCCCCGCCTGAGCCAGCATTCCGCTAGGAGGGTTGGCCACCCACAAATCCTCACAAATCTCGACGCCCAGCGTCAGACCCGACAGATCATGTGCTTCAAACAGAAGGTCCGCGCCAAACGGAACCTCAGCGCCACCAATCCGCACCAGTCCGGACGTTCCCAAGCCAGACGTGAACTGTCTGGGCTCATAAAATTCCCGGTATCGTGGAAGATAGGATTTGGGAACCACACCCAGAATACGCCCACGATGAATGACTGCTGCACAATTATAGAGCAGCTCCCCCCGGCAAAGCGGCAGCCCGACCACAGCAACACTCATCAGGTCAGCCGTCTGCCTGGCGAGCCATTCAAGGGCAGTTCGGGCACCATCCAGCACCACATCCTGAAACCGCAGATCATCAAGCGTGTAGCCAGTCAGTCCCAGTTCCGGAAAAACAACCGTAGCAACACGCTGGCGGTCGCATTCCTTCAGGACCTCGAGAACCCTCTCCGCATTGGCGTGCGGTTCAGCCAGCGAAACGGGAAGCGTACAGGCCGCAATCCGGGCAAAGCCCTGATGATAAAGTGAGCGGAATCTGGTCATGGTGCCTCTCTCAGACCCAGGCGACGCAGAAGCGGGCGCCACGTTTCAATATGTTCAGCGATACAGCCATTACGAAATTGAACCGGAGAGGCTCTGTGCCGTTCTGGCTTGCTCACCCCGTTTCTCCAACCGGAGGAACATTATGACCCAGGAGACTTACCAATGGATCTGCTTCGCTGGACGGTTGTCTTCCTCATCCTTGCCCTGTGCGCCGCCGTGCTCGGGTTCGGTGGGATTTCGGCAGATTTCGCCTATATCGGCAAGATCCTGTTCTTCATCTTCCTCGTACTGCTGATCATCAGCCTGATCTTCGGTCGCGGTCGCCCGAGACTCTGACAGGTTTCAGCCTCGGGAGCGCAGCATGCGCACGCTTCCGAGGCTGGCCACTACAAATACGACTACAGCATACAAACCGCCCATTTCCGTCATGGAAATCGGAAGGCCGAATAGATAATCGGGCGAATCACAGGGCTTGTTCGGCCGGGCCGGCATCGCTGCCATCCAGTCCTTGAAGCTACCGCCATGAAAAACCGGCGCACGGCACTCGGCAGCAGGGCTTGGCCAAAACTTGTGTTCGACGCCAGCGTGCAGAACTGCCAACCCGATACTGACCGCCAGACACAGCAGACCCGCAAAGACGGGATATCGCGCGTAACGTCGCGGCAAAAGCAACGTCAAAGCGCCAATCCCGATCAGAACCCGCCAGGGCCTCCGCTCCCACAGACACAGTTCACACGGCGCCAGCAGAAGCCGATGCTCCGCAAACCATGCCGTCCCGAGCGCCAAAACCCCGGCCAGAACGAACAGCCCTCCCAGTATCCTGGTCATATCGGGCTGCTTCGTTCCGGTCAGTGTCATGTGCGAGAGGCCTCCAGGCTATCTAGAAACTGCTTGGCCCAGCTTCCCGCTGTGTTGCGAGAGACTTCGCCGTAAAGTGCGGACCATGCCTCATGACGGGTCTGCACGTCCATGGTGAGTGCCGCATGAAGTGCATCTGCCATCCCCTCAGCGTCCAGCGGATTGACCTGAAGCGCCTCTGGCATCTCAGGTGCTGCACCAGCGAACCGTGACAGAACCAACACGCCCGGGTCCTTGGAATCCTGAGCCGCGATGAACTCTTTGGCGACAAGATTCATGCCATCGCGCAACGGGGTGATGTAACCGACATCAGACACCCGATAGAGCCCTGCCAGAACATTCCGGGAAATTGGCCAGGTCGTATAACGGATCGGCACCCAGTCCGGCGTGCCATATGCCCCGTTGATCGTTCCCACCAGGCCATCAAGCTCTTCCTTGAGAAGCCGATAGCTTTCCACGCCCGTCCGGGAGACGGGCGTGATCTGTAAGAACGTCACCTTGCCGCGATATTCTGGATAGTTTTTCAGGAGCATTTCATACCCCCGCATCCGCTCAGGCAGACCTTTGGAATAATCCAGCCGATCCACACCGATAATCAGGCGCTTTCCAACCAGACTGTCCACAATCTGCTCCACGTCTTCCGTGGATGCACTTTCAATGGCCTGCTGCCTGAAACGGATCGGATCAATCCCGATCGGAACTGCCTCTACTTCTGCTTTGAGGCCATACTCCGCGAAACATCCCCGAAGGTTCTGGGCATCTTCCGGTGTCTGCACGCCAATTCGGTCACAACCTGCAAGCCCTTTCAAAAGGCGCTGCAATTGCGGCAGGAGACGGGCCACACTCCAGGGTGGAAAAGGAATATGCAGGAAAAAGCCAATCCGGCCCGTGACCCCTCTGTCCCGCAGCATCTCAGCCAGCGGGAACAGATGATAATCATGAATCCAGATCGTATCGTCCTCTTTCAGAAGAGGAACCAGACGATCGGCAAAGACGGCATTGGCTTCGTAGTAAGCCTCGCAATCTTCACGCGTGTAACGGATAAGCTGCGTTCTGTAGTGGCATAACGGCCAGAGAACGCCATTGGAGAAGTTCAGATAGAACCTGTCATATTGCCGGGGCGTCATATCAAATGTGGCATACGTCACATTCCCAGCACGGTCCTCCATGACAGGCCGGTCCAGTGCGTCTTCGCACTGTTCCCCGGACCAGCCGAACCAAAGGCTGTCCCGTGTCTGAACAGCATCATACAACCCAACAGTCAGACCACCCGCAGGCTGCGTCCGTTCTCCGGGCGCTGGTGTACGATTGGAAACAACTATCAGGCGCCCCATCCATGCCCCTCCGATAAATCGTGCAGCCACCGGCGGAACGTGACTGCATCAGGAAAATCATCCGGAATGAGCCAGCCAGCACCACCCATCTGGCGCGCAGCCCTCACTCCGTCCATGTCTGTAACGTCATCCCCGACAAAGAGTGGCAAGCGACCGCGAAAAGGATTTTCAGACATCAACTCCCGCACGGCTCCTCCCTTGTCCACGCCCAACGGACGAAGCTCGATAGCCATGTGAGCGTCCTGCAAACGGAAACCGCCAGCTTCCGGTGACCATTGCTCCGTCAACGCCCGAAACGCCGTCTCAGCCTCCGGCGCCTGACGATAGTGCAGGACCATTCCAGCCTTTTTGCGTTCCACGCTCGCACCGGGATGCAAAGAGACAATATCTTCCGCCTTCTGTAGCCAGTCAGCTGGCACAGAGGGGAGAGCAGGATGGGTGATGTCTTTTTCAGGCGAGGTCCGCACGGCCACTCCATGCTCCCCCGCTACGGCATGAGGAATGCCGGGCAAAAAATGGTCGATCTGGGCGATCGGTCGGCCAGTCACGATAGCCAGCGCTCCGCCGAGCATATCTTTCAGGCGGAGGAGATCGTCTGCCAGTCCCGGGGGGACAACCACACTTTCAGGAGTAGGAGCGATATCGACCAGTGTTCCGTCGAAATCCAGCAGGATTGCAGCTTTTGAAGGCGGAAAAGGAATCTGGATCATGAGTAGGCTTCTCTTTCCAGTTTCAGGGGTACCCCCGCTCCGCCCACTCCTTATTCCAGGCCGGGATCGGCTGCGGGAGGAGGCAAGGACGGTCCGGCTGATGCCGGTGGTGCGGGAGGCACAAGAGACTGCGCACCACCAGAAGGTGGCGCGAGAGGAATCGGTGCGTGGCTGTCTGGCGCCAGCGGAACCGCTCCTCCTTCAGATGATGATGAAGAACCGGACTGATCGGTCCCCCCTTCATCTTCCGTTGCTATCGTACCGGCCAGTTGAGGCGCTTTTATGACGGGCAGCGGTCCAGCGTCCGGCGCAACACGATCTCCCGTGCACGCCACAACACGCACATCATAAAGCGAGCTGCCATAAGTCCCGAGAGATGGCTCATTCTGCAACATCCATCCGTCGAAGGGTGGTCGAGCCGAATCTCCCGAATCACGCAGGTGCAGCAACGCACCAGAGTCAGCCGGCAATGTTTCCGGACGACTGACACACGCCTCAACAGCGACCGAAAGCGTTCGGTAGGAGGCATTTGCACCCACCGGAATCGTCAGCGTTTCAATATGGGCATCCAGCCGATCCAGAACACGAATGACAGCCTGTGTCCGTCCCTGCCAGGTATTAGCCGGGTACATCGCCGGGGGAGCAACCCCTACAGCAGCAAACGCCGATGACGTTACAGACAGAGCCAGAAGCGCCGCACCGGCAAACAGGAACCGATTGGTCATGATCAGGCGTTTCCTTGGGATTTCGGGTCCACGAGATCGGCAAGCATGGCAATGAAGGACTGGCGCATGGCATCTGGGGAAACACCCATCAGAATACCGTCCTCAAACGCATCCTGCAGGGTCTGACGCAATTCGGCATCATTTTCTCTCAGCACACGCACTTTCTCAACGCAGGCCACTGGCTGCCCATCACGATCCAGCCAGGGAAAATCCTTGGAGCTCACGGCTCGTCTGACAGGCCACCAGCAGGCTTCTGGGGCTTTTGAGCCTTCTGAAGCGTATCCGTGACCGAAAAGATGAATTTGCTCAGAAGCTGCTCAAGACTGATAGACCCCTGTGTCTCCGTCAGCGCTCCGCCAGCCTTGATAAGGGAGTCAGCGCCACCCGGTGACAACGCAATGTACTTTCCGCCCAACAGGCTGTCAGACGTCACAATCGCGGCAGAATCCGTTGGCAGCTTCACGTCCGGCGACAGTGTGAACGTCACCTGCGCCTGAAAAGTCTTCGGGTCCACAACCTCAGACATCACATGGCCGACGGTAATTCCAGCCAGACGCACATCTGATCCGACATTCAGACCATCAATCTGGCTGAAAGACGCATGAACCTGGTAGCCACCATCATCATGCTGATGATGACCCAGCATCGCCAGAACCAGCATCCCGACCAGAAAGACCAGCACCAGAAACCCAGCCAGAAGCTCAAGCCGATCGTGGCGAGCTGCGGCAGGCGCTGTTCCCGTGGCTGCGCTCATGACATCACCTTCGAAAAAATCATTTTCCTGCACTAGCGGACTCCATCGCCGCAGTCCAACCCTCCCTTTGGAAACAGAGATTATCAGCCTGGGAAAATGTTATCCCCCATATCCCCATGTTCCCACCCATTAACCCGGCCAAAAGGCACGTTTTCCCGCTTCCGGGGCACCGGAACGCAGCGTAGATTCGCAGCATGACAGCCCGTCTTCATTGGACCGGCGTTCGCATGAGAACGCTTCGGGTCACCACCGATCCGGACGACAGCGCCACGCGCTCCGTCACCCTTCCGGCCGCCTGGGAGGATGATGCCGCGCAGGCGCTGGCCCAGATCACGCAAAATGGTGGCCCCATCCGCCTTTCGACGGAAGCGGCACGTTGGGTTGACACAATTGATGCGTGTCCGCCTCTCCCCGGCACGCCAGCCAATGCCCCCTCTCCTGCCCGGAGCCTGTCTTATCTTCTGCTGATGCGTCAGCTCGCCCCCAACATTGCCCTGTGGGAACGTCACCCTGACGAAATTCCAGGTTTTGTTGTGCGACTGTCTGGCTTTGTTCAGGAGGACGGTTTCGCACCAGAGCATTTCGTAGCCTGCCTGAAGCTGGCCTGCGATTCCCTGCGTCGACTTCACGCTACAACACGCGTGGAGCGAACAGGCGAACTGCCGCTCTTTGATCTGCCCGCTGATCCGTCAGAAGAACCCGCAGGCATTATCCTGCTAACGGACCTGGACGCTTGCCTCGCATCCATGGGGCTCGACTACGACAGTGATGCAGGACGAGAGGCCGCCAGAGCCATTGCAGCGCTGGCCACGAGCATCGCACATGCAGGCACAAATCTCTCGCTCCCGACCATTCCCGCCTGCGCATCCCTACCGGGGCTGCGCGCTCTCGCGGCAGAGGCCTGCGCGGCCATGGAAGGCCAGCATCTTTCCCCTGTAGAAACGGGATTTTCCGGACCCGGGCCTGTCGATGCACTTCTAGGTGTTGAATCCTGTGGGTTGGCGCCGGTCTTTTCGCCCCTGCGAAGCGACGGACATCTCCGCGCCTCGACCCTTGCCCGATTGGCTTACAGAGGCCTGACGCCCGAATCCGCCCTTGCAATGGCGCTTGCTGGTGAAGCTCCCCTTCCTCCGACAAGGCCGGAAGCCCATGCCGCCATGCATAAGGCCATGGAACGCTCCGTCGATTTTCTTCCGGAGTTGCCAGAACCCGAACTGGCGAATCTGCGTGCCAGACTGGAACGGGGCGCTCGGCGTCAGCTTCCAATGCGTCAAACCGGCTTCACTCAACGTACTGCTGTCGGCGGTCACAGTCTCTTCATGCGCACGAGCGAGTTTGAAGATGGCACCCTGGGTGAAGTCAGCATCATCCCGACCCGAGAAACGCCAATGGCCCGGGGTTTAATGGATTGTCTCGGGCAGGCTGTCAGCATTGGTCTTCAATTTGGCGCGCCGCTGGACGCTTTTGTCGAACGATTCGCTTATACCCGCTTCGGGCCTGCGGGTACGGTCGAAGGTGATCCGGGCGCAGCCTATGCATCGTCGATGCTCGATTACGCCTTCCGAACACTTTCGGAGGCTTATCTCGGGCAGCACATGCCAGACGCACCACAGATTGAACCCAACGCGGAAGATACATCTCCTATGTTGCCGTTCGATCATTCGTCGGGCGATACACCCCGCGGTCGACGCCTCAGACTGGTGAGTTGATGAAAATATGGCGTCTTCCGACGTCTGCGCTGCTGGAATACATTGACAGCCTGCGGACACGTCGGTAGCTAGCGCCTGCGCTGAGAAGGAATCCGGTCATTGTGCCCGGTGGACAGGATGCGCACAGGGTAAGGGATCAGACAGCGTGGGACACGCCCCTTCCGACGAGGATGACAGCTTTGATGTGCGCCTGAAGCGCGCAAGCAAAAAGCTTGATCCCCACGCGGAAGAGTTTTCCACAAAGTCCTCCGATGGAGATGCGGGTTCTATCGCATCTTTCGGTGTTGCGATCCGGGTCGGAACGGAGCTCGTAGCCGGTCTGGCGGTTGGTGTGGCATTAGGCTACGCTCTTGACCGCTGGCTGGGTTACAGGGTTCTTTTCCTTCTGATTTTTGCCCTGCTAGGTTTTGGTGCCGGCATGATGAATGTCTGGCGGGTTTTGAATGGGCCGGGCATGGTGCCCGAGCTGAAAGATGACGGGAGAAGCCAGCGTGGCAGCCGGATCGACGATTGACGCGCTCGGACAGTTCGAGCTCCATCCGGTTCTCGGATCTCTGGGCGAAGCTCTGCGGTTCTCACAGTCTCCACTGTTCATGCTGATCGCCGTTGTGCTGGTGCTCGCATTCCTCTTTATCGGAATGCGCCCAGCCTCCGTCGTTCCTGGCCGTCTTCAGGCCGCAGCCGAAATTGGTTACGACTTCATTCATGACCTTGCCATCGGCACGATGGGTGAAGAAGGCGCTGCTTTCTTCCCGTTCGTGTTCGCTCTGTTCTTCTTCATTCTCGCCGGCAACTACCTCGGCCTGCTTCCCTTCTCCTTCACCTATACAAGCCATATCGCAGTGACACTTGCGCTGGCCGTAACGGTGTTCGTGATCTCGATCCTGGCTTCCCTGCGCTTTCAGGGTCTGGGTTTCTTCAAGCACTTCATGCCAGCTGGCGCCCCTGTGTGGCTGTCGCCGCTGCTCGTGCCAATCGAGATCCTTTCTTTTCTTTCTCGCCCCGTCAGCCTGTCGATCCGTCTGTTCGCCAATATGGTGGCCGGTCACGTTCTGCTCGAGGTGTTTGCCGGCTTCACAATCATGCTCGCCGGTCTGGGCTTCTTCGGTCATATCCTGGCCGTTGCCCCGATCGCGATCAACATTGCGCTGACGGCTCTGGAATTGCTGGTGGGTGTGCTTCAGGCATACGTTTTCGCCATTCTCACCTGCATCTATCTGCGCGAGGCCGTCGCTCACTGAGCGCGGTTTTGCACAACCCCTGTATCGACCCTAAAGGAACCTGACCATGGACGTTCAAGCCGCTCGTGACATCGGCGCCGGTATTGCAGTAATCGCCCTCGCAGGCGTCGGCATCGGCCTCGGCAACATCTTCTCGACGCTCGTGAGCTCCATCGCTCGCAACCCGGCTTCCCGCCCGCACGTTTTCGGCCTCGGCATGCTCGGCTTCGCGCTGACGGAAGCCGTTGCTCTGTTCGCGCTGCTGATCGCCTTCCTGATCCTGTTCGCCTGAGGTCGAACATGCACCGCACGCCACGTCTTTTCCTGTTCGCCGCTCCGCTGGCGGCTGTGCCGGGCCGAGCTGTGGCTGCGGGCATGCCGCAGCTGAACGTCCATGATCCGCTGCTGATCGGACAGGTCGCCTGGGGAGCCGTCATTTTTGCCGGCTTCTATGTCGTCCTTAGCCGTTCCGCTCTGCCGCGGATCGAGCGCGTGCTGTCGAACCGACGCACCCGCATCCAGAACGACCTCGATATTGCCCGCCGTGCGAAAGCCGAGTCCGACCGCGCAAGCGCCGAACTCCTGAGCACCCGCCATGAAGCGGCCGCACAGGCCCGGGCCAATGTAGAGCGCATCCAGAATGAGGCTCGCCTCAGCGCTGAAACGCATGCACGGGAAACCGCAAAGCGTCTCGAAGCTGAAGTCGCAAACGCCGAAGCCCGGATTGCCCAGTCCCGCGAGCAGGCTCTTTCCAGCCTCCCCGCGATTGCTACTGGTACCGCTCAGAACCTAGTCTCCCGTCTGATCGGGGAACAGGATGAACAGACTGTCGCCAGCGCCGTGAAACGCGTCAGCGCCTAAGGAGACGACGATGTTCCAAGAACCCCGTTTCTGGACTGCCCTGGCATTTGTCCTCTTCTTCGTGATCTTTGGTCGCAAGCTCTGGGCCGTCATCACGAGCCATCTTGATGCCCGTGCAGAAGGCGTTCGCCGCGATCTGGACGAGGCAGCCCGTCTCCGCCGTGAGGCAGAGCAGATGCTCGAAGATGCGACCCGCGAGCGTGAGAAGACGCTGGCAGAAACGCAGGCCATGATTGCCCGCTCAGAGACGGAAGCTGCTGCTCTGGCAGAACGCGCCCGTCACGAAGCAGAAGCAGCAGCCGGCCGTTACGAGAAGATGGCACATGACCGGATTGAAGCCGCAGAGCGCGCTGCAATCCGTGAAGTTCAAGAGCGCGCAACAGCCATTGCCATCTCGGCAGCTCGCGATGTTGTGGCCTCCCGTCTTTCCGAAAGCCCGGACATTGCTGCTCAGCTGATTGAGCAGAGCATTCAGAACCTTCCTGAAGCGCTGCGCCGTTCTGCGGCCTGAGTTTATGACATCCGTCCGCCCATCCCAGACTCCTGTGACGCTTTCCATTGTCATGGCAGTCCTGAATGAGGCGGACAATATTCTACCTGTTTGTCAGGAACTCGCCGGAGTTCTTGATGGCTTCCCGGAAAATACTGAAATTCTTGCCATCGACGATGGCAGTACAGATGCCACCGTCGAGAAGCTTCTTGAAGCACGACGTCAGTATCTTCCAAATCTCAGAATTCTTAGCCACCCACGGCGCCTTGGCAAATCTGCTGCTCTGAGAACCGGAGCAACAGCCGCTCATGGCGAATGGATGGCGACCATTGATGGCGATGGTCAGGACGATCCTTCTTCCATCATCCGCATGCTTGAGCTGGCGCGTTCAGCCAATTCCAAGCCGCCGCTGGTGGTTGGTGTCCGTCGAAAAAGGAATGACCGTCTCTCCCGGCGCATTGCGACAAAGCTGGCCAACGGCTTGCGCCGTCGCCTTCTGAATGATGGTTGCCCGGACACCGGAGCGCCCCTCAAACTTTTCTCTCGTGAGATGTTCCTGCGTATTCCGCAGTTTGAGGGTGTACACCGCTTTCTACCGGCCCTCCTCGGACACTATGGCGCCCCGCTGATCTGCCATGAAGTTCAGCACCGTGCTCGTCTGCACGGCTCATCAAAATATACCAACTTCAATCGGGCTCTTGTTGGCATCCGTGATCTTCTGGGTGTCATGTGGCTGCAAAACCGAACCCACCTGCCCGATCGTCTGACCGAACACTGATCCATCCTGTAACGAGGATGGCCTTTCAGACACTTTCTGGCCACCATTCTCTGATGGACCGGAACGGAGCCTCTGCATGAAACTGACATTCCGGCATTATGCCCTCCTCGGGCTAGTGACCTTTCTGCTTGCCTTGCCGGGACGCATGACATTGCCCCCGCTGGATCGTGACGAGCCACGTTATATGGAAGCGTCAGAGCAGATGCTCACGTCCGGAAATTTCGTAGACGTCCGCTTTCAGGACAAGCCACGCTATTTGCAGCCGGCTGGCATCTACTGGCTTGAAGCCTCTTCAGCAAAAATTGCGGAAGAACTCTTTGGCTCAGACGTCCTTCGCAAAACCTGGCCCTATCGCATTCCAAGCCTCATAGCCGCCGCCCTTATCATCCCCCTGACAGCCTGGATGGGAAGCGCACTCTTCGGAGCCGTCACCGGTCTGATGGCTGCAGGCCTCCTGATGGTTTCGACGCTCTTTGTTGCCGAAAGCCATATGGCGACAATCGATACAGTCCTACTCCTGGATATCCTGTGCTTTGAAGCAATGCTTCTGAAGGCATTTCTCGATCGTCAGAAGAACAGTCCGACATCTGTTTGGGTTGCGTGCGGTTACTGGCTGGCGTTGGGCGTCGGCCTAATGCTCAAGGGCCCTGTTGTTCTCATTCCAGGCTTTTGTACCCCACTGGCCCTATGGGCTGTCGAACGTGATCGAGAGTGGTGGTCCAGACTGCGTCCACGCTGGGGTTGGCTGCTCATGCTTGCCGTAGTCGTTCCCTGGTGTGTCGCGATTGATGTTGTCAGTCACGGGGACTTCTTTTCACGCGCCATTGGCCGTAACTTTCTGGGGAAAGTGGCACATGGCCAGGAAGCTCACGGCCTACCACCAGGATTCCATCTTATTGTTTTTGCGCTGGCATTCTGGCCTGGATCTTTTTTTGCCGCTTTGGCAATTCCGTCAGTCTGGAAAAATCGAAAACTGCCTCAGGTCCGGTTTTTGCTGAGCTGGATTATCCCGCACTGGCTGGTCTTTGAACTAATCGCCACGAAGCTTCCGCATTACGTGCTCCCCACATATCCGGCCATTGCAATCCTGACTGCCGCGGCTCTAACGATCTGGAGTCGTCCAGCTCTTTCCAAATGGAGCAAAATCGCTCTCGGATTCTACGGCGTAATATGGGCCGCAGTTGGCTTGGCCTTCTGTTTCGCTGGCACGGTCGTGCTGTATAAAATGCAGCACATGCTTTCGATCCGCGAATGCCTGGCGCTCTGCGGAGCACTCCCTCTCATGGGAGGAGCAATTCTTCTTTTAATCCGCAATCATCGTCAGCAGGCAGCGTTTTGCGCGATGGGTGCCGCTGTCATTGCACAGGCCGGCCTCTTCCTGGCCGTAATCCCCAACCTGCAAACCATTCGCCTGGCTCCCCGAGTGGCTGCACTTTTTGAAGACGTGAAGCCATGCGCTCAAACTGTGCTTGTCTCGACATCTTATTCCGAGCCAAGCCTGGTCTTCCTGGTGGGTGAACACACGCAGTTGATTGGCCCAGAAGCAGCGGCAGCTTATCTCCAGCAGAATCCTCGTTGCACCCTCGCTCTGGTAGACCGAAAGGATGAAAAGACCTTTCGGGATGCATTGAACCGAACCAACCTCAGCATCGTAGAATATGGCCGTATCCAAGGCCTGAACTACTCAAACGGTCATCATCTTGACCTGGGCATGTTCGCCCCAGACTAAATTTCTGGAAATTGCCATGGTGGAGCTGAGGGGAATCGAACCCCTGACCTCCTCATTGCGAACGAGGCGCTCTCCCAACTGAGCTACAGCCCCATGGCACTTTTGATAGTTCCCATCAGCCCGGTTTCTGTCAAGCAATCCGGATGAGGTTGTCCTGTCTCGCCGAGGCAGATACAAAACCTGTTCCTAGCTGGCCGCTTACCCGGTCTTCCGCGTTTTCCGACGAGGTTTTCAGCATGCTTGCCCTGCACGCCATTATCCTGATGATCATTCAGGCATTCGTATGGGCTCTTCTGGCTTACTGTATCCTGTCCATGCTGCTGGGCTTTGGCGTGCTGGATATTCGTAACCGGTTTTTCTACTCGCTCTTCAACACCCTCGCGCGCGTCGTCGAACCGATTCTGGCCCCTATTCGGAATATCCTTCCCAGCACAGGCGGCATGGACTTCGCGCCGATGGTCCTGCTGCTGGCAATCCAGTTTCTGGTCTATCCCTTGGTCAACCGTGTGTTCGCCATGCTGATTTACCACCCGGCTTTCTAAGACTTACCGGACTGCGCGCCACACTTCCTCCAGCGCATCAGCCAAGTCATTATGCGGCTCACTCCACTGGCCTGAGTGCGTCGGCGGTTGCATCCAGGCGCGCCACCCTTTTCTAGGCTCACGTTCAATGCGAACAGACCAGTCTTCAGGCAAGCGGCTTAACACACGCTCCATCCGCACCTGACTGGTCAGTGGCTTGGCGTAATTATGCCCCATGGTGGAGCTCCTTTCACAACGTGAACTCCTGAGCTGCAATGACCATGGCAAAAACAAAAAAACCGGACATCACAGCTCAAAACATCTTATGCCTTTTAAATAGGCACGATGCTGCCAGCTGCAATATCCGGAAATGAGTTACGGCTACTTTAAGAGCCGGAAAGCCGGAGAGTTTTACCCTGTCAGGCTGTGCCACCTACCGTCAGGCCAGACAACTTCAACGTTGGTTGCCCCACTCCGACAGGTACGCCCTGACCAGCTTTGCCGCATGTCCCAATTCCTGGATCAAGCGCCACATCTGATCCGATCATCGAAATCTGGTTCATGGCATCTGCACCGTTTCCAATGAGCGTCGCACCCTTCACCGGGCGCGTCACTTTTCCATCTTCAATCAGATAAGCTTCAGACGCCGCGAAAACGAACTTCCCGGACGTAATATCAACCTGACCACCGCCAAAATTGACAGCATACAGTCCACGCTTTGTAGAGCGGATCATCTCGTCGGTCGTCGCTGTTCCTTCAAGCATCACCGTATTTGTCATACGTGGCATAGGAGCATGAGCGTAAGATTCCCGACGGCCATTTCCCGTGGAAGACACCCCCATCAGACGGGCATTCAGGCGATCCTGCAAATAGCCCGTCAGAATGCCGTCTTCGATCAGAACAGTCCGTCCTGTTGGCGTTCCTTCATCGTCGATGCTCAAAGATCCTCGACGCTCCGGCAGGGTGCCATCATCAATAACCGTCACCCCAGGAGCAGCCACACGCTTCCCAACCATACCGGTGAAGGAGGATGTTCCCTTCCGGTTGAAGTCCCCCTCCAGCCCATGGCCAACAGCTTCATGGAGCAGAATACCTGGCCATCCTGGTCCAAGCACCACATCCATTTCTCCTGCAGGTGCCGGCGCTGCATCGAGGTTTAGCAGAGCCTGCCTCAGAGCTTCATCAACTGCTGCTTTCCATGTTGCGCCATCCAGAAGACGATCCAGTTCATACCGTCCTCCCTGTCCATGACTGCCACTCTCGCGACGACCGTCCTTTTCAACCACGACCGATACATTAAGACGGACCAGCGGACGAAGATCCGCAACGCGATCTCCAGTATCCGAACGCCGCATGATCTGCACGGCCTGCCACTCGGAACTCAGACTGGCACTGACCTGAACAACACGGGTATCCACACCACGGGCATAGGCGTCAATTTCGCCCAGAACTGCCGCACGCGCTGCAAAGTCCGTTCCCTCCAGCGGTCGGGAGTCAGAATAGAGACGCTGATTGGTTGATCGCGGCCCCGGTGCCATCACGCCACTTCGTCCCTGTCGCACGGCACCGACCGTGCTAACCGCACGTGCCAGGGCGTCTTCACTCATTTCATCAGAATGGGCGAAAGCCGTTTCTGTTCCCAAGACTGCGCGCAGACCGAAGCCGGAAGAGGTTGTGAAACTCGCTGATCGGATTGTCCCGTCATCCAGTGAGATCCCCTCATTTTCGCGGTATTCGAGAAACAGTTCTCCATCATCTACCCCTGCCAATCCCTGTGCAACCAGTGCTTCGGCACCCTCCCGCGTCAGTCGGGAACCGGGGCGGTCAAAAAACAGGGCATCAGTTGTGGCAAGGGCTCCCAGCGCATTTGCGGCAATGGACATCGGGATAATCTCCTGGCTGAGAGGATGGTGAAGAACTAGAAATGGGTCATAGCACGCGAATTGAAAGAGGCCGCCTTCAGGTGAGTGCTTTTTCGAGGCGACGCAGGGCGTCCTGAAGAATTTCCGGCTTCTTGCAGAATGCAAAGCGGATCATGTTGCGTGGCGGTTCAGCGCCCTCCGGGTCATAAAAGGCAGAGACCGGGATTGTTGCTACGCCTGCATGCTCAACCAGCCATTCGGCAAACTCCACATCCGTTCGTCCCTGAGCATGGCGTGACGTATCCGCCACGACAAAATAGCTTCCATCTGCGGGAAGTGTCTCAAAACCGAGGCGATGCAATCCTTCCACAAGAATGTCTCTGCGCAATTCTAGGTCAGCGGACAAACTTTTGTAGTAGCTGTCGTCTTTATTGAGACCATGCGCCACAGCGCGCTGAAGATTAGGAGCCGTGGCAAACACCAGCACCTGATGAGCCTTGGCAACCACAGACGCCAGAGCTGAAGGAGCCGTGACATACCCGACTTTCCACCCCGTCAGAGAGAAGCTCTTGCCTGCGCTCCCAATGCGCATGCAGCGCTCTCGCATGTCAGGCAGCGTCATGAGGGGAATGTGTTTCACGTGAAACGTCAGGTGTTCGTAAACTTCGTCACAGATCACATAGGCATCATGTTCCTTCACCAATCCTGCAATCAGCTCAAGTTCAGTCTGTGAAAAGACCTTGCCCGCAGGGTTCATCGGAGAGTTCAGGATCATGGCTTTTGTTTTGGGACCAAAGGCTGCACGCAATTCTTCTTCAGGAAGCTTCCAGTGTGGCGGCTGAAGACGGACGCACTTGGGAACCGCGCCTATCATCTTGAGCATGGGAAGATAGGTATCATAGAGAGGTTCGATCAGAACCACTTCATCACCAGCTTCCACAACAGCCATCAGGCAGGCTGCCAGAGCTTCCGTTGCTCCGGACGTCACAACGACCTCTGTCGCCGGATCAATCTCAAGCCCATAAAAACGCCGGTTTGATTCAGCGACAGCCTGCCGCAACTCCGGCAACCCCGTTAGCGGCGCATACTGGTTTCTATTATCCTTCAACGCCTCAGCCGCGACGTTGATAATATCCGCCGGGCCTTCAGTGTCCGGAAAGCCCTGCCCCAGATTGATTGCATCATACCTGGCAGCAAGCTGAGACATAATCGTGAAAACGGTCGTGGGCAGCGAAGACAGATAAGTATTGGGCGTTTTCATGGACCAGCGCTTTTAAGACATGGAACGGAAGAGAGACCTCACCATTGCAGGACCCGCTCGTCCTGAAAAGCCATTCCCTGCGCTTTGGTCCTCACCTCACGTTCTCAGTTGAACAAACGTCTTTTTGGAATCAGTACCCGCCCAGTAACTATGGAATTCCCGATCAATAAAATTTTCCCGATCGGACAACACCCCGGCAAGTCAGAGCTTCCCCATCCCTGATCGGCCAGAAAAACGCGTCCAATCAGGCCAAGTGCCATTTTGAGACACTTTCTTTCTTCAATTGATGATGAAATGAAGGTGTATGTCGTACTCGACAGATGGGAAATTGTCCCGTAATCGTTTTGAAGCCGTTCACACGATGCAAGGCGACAGATCGATGGCCAGAAAAGCCCCTACTTCCTCCACCGCCAAACCGAAAGCTGCAGCTCCACGCCGCGCTTCCGCCAAGGCTGCTTCCCCCAAGACAACCGCCGCAGCTGGCAAGCCACCAGCACCGAAGCCCGAGGCCGTTGCCCGCGTTTTCGAGATGATCCAAGAACATGCGGCTGAGTTCGTCGATCTGCGCTTCACCGATCCCAAGGGCAAGTGGCACCACACGACCCAGACGGTCTCCACCATTGAAGACGACACGTTCGTTGAAGGCTTCATGTTCGATGGCTCGTCCATCCAGGGCTGGAAAGCGATCAACGAGTCCGACATGGTCCTGCTGCCAGATCCGGAAACGGCCGTCATGGACCCGTTCTCCGCAAAGCCGCAGCTGATCCTGTTCTGTGACATTATTGATCCCAAGACAGGCAACTTCTACAATCGTGATCCCCGCTCGACGGCCAAGCTTGCAGAAGCCTATCTGAAGGAAGCCGGCTTCGGCGATACCGCTTTCTTCGGCCCGGAAGCTGAATTCTTCATCTTCGACAACGTCCAGTTCGGCACCGGCCCGAACTTTGGCACGTACCAGCTCGACAGCATCGAAGGCCCAGGCGCATCTCTGAAAGCCTACCCGGAAGGCAACATGGGCCATCGCCCTGTCGTCAAGGGTGGTTACTTCCCGGTCCCGCCAGTGGACAGCGAGCATGACCTCCGCGCCGAAATGCTTTCCACGATGGGCGAAATGGGTCTTCCGATCGAGAAGCACCATCACGAAGTTGCACAGTCCCAGCACGAGCTTGGCACGAAGTTCGACACGCTCGTGAAGTCTGCTGACTTCATGCAGATCTACAAGTACTGCGTGCACAACGTCGCCCACTCCTACGGCAAAACGGCCACGTTCATGCCGAAGCCGATCTCGGGCGACAACGGTTCCGGCATGCACGTTCACCAGTCCATCTGGAAAGACGGCAAGCCAACCTTCGCTGGCGACAAGTATGCGGACCTGTCCGAAGACGCACTGTTCTACATTGGCGGCATCATCAAGCACGCCAAGGCTCTGAACGCGTTCACGAACCCGTCCACCAACTCCTACAAGCGCCTGATCCCGGGCTTTGAAGCGCCCGTGCTGCTGGCCTACTCCGCTGCCAACCGTTCAGCTTCGTGTCGTATCCCGCACGCCACGAACCCGAAGGCAAAGCGCGTTGAAGTCCGCTTCCCGGACCCGATGGCAAACCCATATCTTGCATTCGCAGCCATGCTGATGGCCGGTCTTGATGGCATCCGCAACAAGATCCACCCTGGCGACGCCATGGACAAGGATCTGTACGAACTGCCGAAGGAAGAGCTTGCTCAGATCCCGACGGTCTGCGGTTCGCTCCGTGAAGCCCTCGAAGCCCTTCAGGAAGATCACGCATTCCTTCTCGAAGGCGGCGTTTTCACCAAGGACCAGATCGAGAGCTACATCGACATCAAGTGGCCTGAAGTTTACAAGTTCGAACACACACCCCACCCGGTCGAGTTCGAGATGTACTACTCGGTCTAATCCGAGCAGACTTCTGCAAAACGGAGAAGCCCGGCCATTGCGCCGGGCTTTTTCGTACCCGCTTTCCCTGTTACGGCACCCGTCATGATGCATCCCGCTTTCGAGGCTTTCTCAACTTCTGTCTTGCCCATTCTGGATATTGCCGGAACGGCCGTCTTTGCCGTTTCAGGAGCCCTCGCCGCCGCACGGGAACGCCTGACAATCCTGACTTTCATGTTCTTCGCCGCCATTACAGGTGTTGGCGGTGGAACCGTGCGCGATCTGCTGATCGGTGCACCTGTCTCATGGATGCACAACTCCACTGGCATCACGGTCTGCATGGCCTGCGCTTTGCTCGTCTGGTTCACGCCAGGTCGCCTCTGGTCCGAGCGCGCCGTAGACTGGTTCGACGGGATGGGGATTGCGGCTTATGGCGTGTATGGCGCAGCCAAAGCCATTGCCTATGGCATCCCACCTGTACCAGCCGCTCTGATGGGAATTGTCAGTGCCTGCATGGGAGGCATTTTTCGCGATGTGCTGGCTGGCGTCCCATCCATCATCATTCGTCCAGAGCTGTATGTTACTGCTGTTGCCCTCTCATCGTGCAGCTATGTGCTCCTGACAAAAGCAGGGTGTGACACCACACTGGCAGCTGCCATCGCCATTTTCGCAGGGTTTGCCCTTCGCGCACTTGCTCTTCTCAAGGGACTGTCGCTGCCGCATTATCGAAAATAGCCCCTCCTCACGGAAAAGAACATCCGCTCATGCGCATCGCCCCCGTCCTGAAGGGACTTCTAGCCGCTCTCCCTCTGCTTCTTTGTGCCCCCATAGCGCACGCCTCAGACTTTGATATCGTCGTACTGGGAGCCGCCGGGGGCCTGGATGACGGAACGTTAAGCGCCTACCTGATCCGGCCTGAAGGTTCTGACAAAGGCGTTCTCTGCGATGCGGGAACCGTTCTGCATGGCCTGAAAGACGCCGCAAAAGAGGGTGCGTTCAAAACCCTTTCTCTCAAGTCCGCAACACTGACGCCGGAAGGGGAAATCCTTCACACGACCATTGCGGCCTATCTGATAAGCCATGCTCACTTGGATCATATTGCCGGTCTGGTCGCCATCTCCCCGGATGACACACCCAAACCGATCATGGCTCTCGCATCCGTCAACGCCATTCTCGCCGAACATATCTTCAACTGGCAGATTTGGCCCAACATGGGCGACCAAGGCGTCAAACCCCGGCTCAGCACATACCGCTATGACGATCTAACACCCGAGAAACCCACACCTATTAGCGGAACATCTTTGCAGGTTCAGGCCTATCCATTGAACCACGGAGGTGTGGAATCAACAGCATTTCTGCTCACAAACGGCCAAGACGCCCTGCTCTATCTCGGAGATACCGGGCCAGACGCCCCACAGCACTCAGATCACCTCCATCGTCTCTGGCAGGCTGTCGCGCCCCTTGTGCGTCAGAAACATCTCCATGCCATCATGATAGAGTGCTCTTATGACAACTCCATTTCCGATAGCCACCTGTACGGGCATCTGACGCCGCACTGGGTAGAGGCAGAACTGGAAGATCTTCAGCAGATCGCAGGCGTTTCGCTCAAAAATCTGCCCGTCGTAATCACGCACGTCAAACCGACACTCAGACGCCAGCAAGATCCCGTTCTGCGCATTCATGAAGAACTGGAAGCGGGCAATACAACAGGCGTCCACTTCATTATGGCAGCCCAGAGCCTGCACCTCAGGCTCTGAC
Source organism: Gluconobacter sp. P5E10 (assembly GCF_018812145.1). Taxonomy (NCBI): domain Bacteria; kingdom Pseudomonadati; phylum Pseudomonadota; class Alphaproteobacteria; order Acetobacterales; family Acetobacteraceae; genus Gluconobacter; species Gluconobacter sp. P5E10. The sequence goes on from NZ_JACRVZ010000010.1 coordinate 51,927, forward strand.
CGCCAAAGGCAATCTCTCAGTCAGCCAACAACATCAAAGCCAACGTCTTCCACTGTCTCTTTCAGCGCCGCCGTAGAAACCTTGGCATCGTCATACTGAATGACAGCCTGTGCTGGCTCCAGGGTTACATCCGCAGCAGAAACGCCAGGAACAGCTTCAAGGGCTTTCTGGAGCTTGCCTGAACACCCTGTGCAGGACATGCCTTCGACCTGAAATGTTACGGTTGCTGTCATGGGTGTCTCTCCTTCGTGCATGGTTTGCCGCCCCAACAGCGACACATCAGAAGAGACATATTCCCGCTGGAATTGAAACAGCTTTCAGATCGCGTCACTGATTTCATCAAGCGGCGTCACCTTCATCAACTGCACAGAAGCATCCAGACGATCCAGCAACGCGGCAAGAGACCTAAAATGTGGCGTCTCCAAATGCTGCTCGAAAGCCTCCGTCGAAGCCCAGCGCTCCTCGGCCGTGAAGCGTCCTGCATGGTCCTGATCGCGGCTGATTACGTAACGCTGGCAGCCTTCTTCCGCACGTGATGCAACAATGCAGCGTACCAGTTCCAGCTCCAGCTCTCGTGCCTGGTCAGACGATACAGTCAGAATGGCGACAACACAGGCAGCATGACTCACGATGTTTTCCTCACAAAAAAAGATACAGGATCTGGTTCCCATCGGTAAACTGATGGCCCTCGCCCCTGTGCGCTGCCATTTCTACAAGATACGTTTTCTGAAATCTCCCCCATGTTTCACATGAAACATCTTCCTGAAATTTCCGGAGGCACCTACTCATGAGTCTTGAAAGCGTAAGGACTGATCTCGCCCAGCGCGCGCCTGATCTCTCCATCATTGTGACGGAGCGTTCCACGGCTACCGTTGAAGAAGCTGCTGCCACACACAATGTCGAGCCCGATCAGATTGCCAAAACACTCGGTGTGAAGGTTGGGTCAGGGCCACAAGCTAAAACTGTGCTGATCGTCATGGCAGGAACCAAACGTCTGGATAATCGTCTGACAAAAGACGCTCTGGGAGGGCGCCCCCGCTTCCTTAACGGAGACGAGGTGCTGGCACTTACAAGCCATCCGCCCGGCGGCGTTTGCCCCTTTGGACTATCAAAGCCACTTCCCGTTTATTGCGATGAGTCTCTTCGCGCATTTAACATCGTGATCCCTGCTGCAGGTGCCACCAATGCCTCTGTCATGCTCACCCCGGCGCGTTTGGCAGAACTGACGTCTGCACAATGGGTCACCGTCATATCCTGATAGACAATAAAAAAGGCGCTCCTTTTGAGGGCGCCCTTTTCTACTCACAAAACAGATTAATATTACGCGTCTGCGTAAGTCGAAATATCCGGGCAGGAACACACCAGATTCCGGTCGCCCCACGCGTTATCCAGCCGTCCGACAGGCGACCAGTACTTGGACGTGTTAACCCCACCCGGGAAACAGCCCTTCTCCCGCGCATAGGGGCGACCCCACTCACCGGCCAAGTCAGCCGTCGTGTGAGGCGCAAACCGTAGCGGGCTATCCTCTACGGCAACTGCCCCTGCTTCCACATCTGCAATTTCTGCCCGAATGGCGATCATCGCATCGCAGAACCGATCCAGCTCGACCTTCCCCTCGGACTCTGTCGGCTCGATCATGAATGTCCCCGCCACCGGGAAACTGACCGTCGGCGCATGGAACCCGTGATCAATCAGACGCTTGGCAATATCGTCCACCGTTACACCAACCGCATCCTTGATGGGCCGCAGATCAACAATGCACTCATGCGCCGTAAAGCCATTGCTGCCCCGATACAGCACCGGGTAATGCGCTTCCAGACGCGCCGCGATGTAGTTCGCATTCAGAATGGCCGCTTCCGTTGCACGGCGCAGTCCCTCATCCCCCATCATCATGATGTACGCCGCAGAGATCGGCAGAATGGACGCTGACCCATACGGTGCAGCAGAAACGGCAATTCCGTTCTGGCCCGGCAGATACGGCGCCAGATGGCTGCCCACACCAATCGGCCCCATGCCCGGTCCACCACCGCCATGCGGAATGCAGAACGTCTTGTGCAGATTGAAATGCGAAACATCAGCCCCGTACAGACCCGGCCGCGCCAGACCGACCTGCGCATTCAGGTTCGCACCATCCAGATAAACCTGCCCACCAGCCGCATGAACAAGATCACAGATCTCGACAATCCGTTCCTCAAACACACCATGCGTAGAAGGATAGGTAATCATAATGGCCGCCACACGTCCGTCATGCTGCGCGATTTTTGCCTTCAAATCTTCAACATCAACGTTCCCGTTGCTGTCACAGGCTACAACAACCACCCGCATTCCCACCATGTGGGCAGACGCCGGGTTTGTCCCATGCGCGGACGCCGGAATCAGGCACACATCCCGATCCATATCTCCGCGCGCCTGATGATACCCACGGATCGCCAGAAGGCCCGCAAACTCACCCTGCGCGCCAGAATTTGGCTGAAGCGACACAGCATCGTAGCCAGAAATCGCACACAGCGTCCGCTCCAGATATGCGAACAGTTCCGCATACCCAAGCTGCTGATCCCTCGGCGCAAACGGATGAATCCGCCCAAATTCAGACCAGGTGATAGGAATCATTTCTGCGGTTGCATTAAGCTTCATCGTGCAGGAGCCCAGCGGAATCATCGTCCGATCCAGCGCCAGATCCTTGTCAGACAGAGACCGCATATACCGCAGCAGATCCGTCTCCGAACGATGAACATGGAACACCGGATGCATCAGCAAAGCCGCCTGACGGGACAGCGCCTGCGGTAGAGCTTCTTCCACGGAAAGCTCGCGCTCCAGAACCGCAACACGCGCCTCATCCGCTCCAAAGCACTGCCACAGCGCCCGGATGGTTTCAGGCGTCGTCGTCTCATCACAGGACAGACCAATCCGTCCTTCGCCCGCATCACGCAGATTAATCCCGGCATCCAGAGCCTTGGCAAGAATGCCCTGCGCCTCGGAACCAGCCTGAACTGTCAGCGTGTCGAAAAACGTTTCCGTCTCAACCGTCACACCCAAGGCCTTCAGGCCCGCAGCCAAAATAGCCGCCAGACGATGCGTGCGACCCGCAATCGCCTTCAGCCCTTCCGGTCCATGATACACCGCATACATGGACGCAATGACAGCCAGCAGAACCTGCGCCGTGCAGATGTTGGACGTTGCCTTCTCGCGGCGGATATGCTGCTCACGGGTCTGCAACGCCAGTCGGTAAGCGGGGCGCCCGGCGCTATCACGTGAAACACCGACCAGACGCCCCGGCATATGCCGCTTATAAGCATCCTTCGTCGCCATGAACCCGGCATGCGGGCCACCACCACCCATCGGCACGCCATAACGCTGCATGGACCCGATGGCGATGTCCGCGCCCAGAGCCCCCGGGCTTTCCAGCATCACAAGAGCCAGCGGATCACAGGTCACGGCAACAATACCGCCCTGAGCATGAACTGCCTCAATCACACTCCGCGGGTCACGCACAGCCCCGGACGACCCCGGATAGGACAGCAGCGCACCAAACACGGACGCCGCATCCAGATCCGTCGCCGGATCACCCACGACAATCTCCCAGCCCAGCGGCTCGGCCCGCGTCTTCAGAACAGCCAGCGTCTGCGGGTGCGTGTCGGCATCTACGAAGAAGCGTTCGGACTTGGACTTGCAGACGCGCTTGGCCAGCGCCATCGCCTCCGCACAGGCCGTGCTCTCATCCAGCAGAGACGCATTGGCGATATCGAGCCCTGTCAGATCGGCCACAAGCGTCTGGAAGTTCAGAAGCGCCTCAAGGCGGCCCTGACTGATTTCCGGCTGATACGGCGTGTAAGCCGTGTACCAGGCCGGGTTTTCCAGAATATTGCGCTGAATGACCGGCGGAAGAACCGTGTCGTAATATCCCTGCCCGATCATGGACGTCAGAACACGGTTTCGGGACGCAATCTCCCGCAGACGCGCCAGAGCCTGCTGTTCAGTCAGCGCCTCACCAATCCCGTGATCGCCACGATCAAGAATGGCTTTCGGAACCGTCCGGTCAATCAGATCATCAAGGCTGGACGCCCCGATCGTCTGCAACATCTCCGTAATTTCAGAGGAGCGTGGGCCAATATGGCGGGAGCTGAAGTCTTCGGTCTGTTCAGGCCACAGGATCGTCACGGTATCGTTCTCTGGAAGTCTTGATGGGCAGGGAAAGAAAAATGGGCCCGACAAAAGCCAGACCCATCACAGAACGTCAGAGGCTCTTGTACTGCTCTGCCGTCAGAAGGGACGTCACGTCCTCCGGGTTGGAAACCTTCATCCTGAAGATCCAACCCTCACCTTCCGGGTCATTGCCAACCAGCGTCGGCTCATCGGACAGCTTCGTGTTGAAGCCCGACAGCACACCGGCAACCGGAGCATAAATGTCAGACGCCGCCTTGACGGATTCCACAACCGCAGCAGCATCGCCCGCCGCCACGTCCGTGCCTTCATCCTTGGCTTCCACGAACACCAGTTCGCCCAGCTCTTCAGAAGCATGAGCCGTGATGCCCACAGTCGCTTCTTCCCCGTCCAGACGGATCCATTCATGCGATTTGGTATAATAAGTCGTCATCGCTGCTTTTCCTTGGCTTAACGCTTGAAACCGGGCGCCACGAACGGCATCGCCCGAACATGAACCGGAACGAATTTTCCACGCAGTTCGGCAAACAGTGCCGTGTCATTCCCTGCGTAGTCTGTTGCGACATATCCCATCGCCACCGGCGCCTGGACCGTCGGGCCAAACGCCCCTGACGTCACCAGACCGATCTCTTTCTGGCCTTCCGCATCCGCAAAAAGCTTCGCACCAGCACGAACAGGCGCACGCCCCTCCGCCATCAGGCCAACACGCTTGCGGCTAACACCTTCACGAGCCTGACGCAGAACGATTTCAGCGCCTGGATACCCGCCTTCCCGGGAACCACCCTCGCGCCGGGCCTTCTGAATGGCCCAGGCCAAAGAGGCTTCAATTGGCGTGGTCGTCGTGTCGATGTCATTGCCATACAGGCAAAGCCCCGCTTCCAGACGAAGCGAATCCCGGGCTCCAAGCCCAATGGGCAGAACCTGCGGCTGAGCCAGCAACGCCCGCGCAACGGTCTCCGCATCTGCGACTGCACAGCCAATTTCGTAACCATCTTCACCGGTGTAACCCGAGCGCGACAGCGTGACCGGAACACCAGCAAGCTCCGTCTCGATCACGTCCATAAAACGCATATCGACCGCTGCCGGACAAAGAGGTGCGATAGCCTCCTGAGCCTGCGGCCCCTGCAACGCCATCAACGCGCGATCAAACTGCCGCGTCACAACACAACGGTCAGAAAGAGCCGCTTCAATCAGCGCCGCATCCTGCTCCTTGCAAGACGCATTCACCACAACGAACAGATCATCGCCCATATTGGCGACCATCAGATCATCAAGAATGCCTGCGGTATCATTGGTCAGAAATCCGTAGCGCTGCCGCCCTTTCGCAAGCCCCGCATAATCCGCCGGGATCAGGCTTTCGAGCGCCAGAGCGGCATCACGCACATCACCACTACGAGCAGCAATCCGGATCTGCCCCATATGGGAGACGTCAAAAAGCCCAGCCTGGCTACGCGTGTGCAAATGCTCGGCCATCAGCCCTGCGGGATACTGAAGCGGCATCTCATAACCCGCAAACGGCACCATTTTGGCGCCAAGTTCCAGATTGAGTGCATGAAGAGGGGTACGCTGGAGGGAGTCGGTCATGGGGTAGGTCCGGCCCGGTCAGAACGTGAAGGTGCAGACGCGCCCGGAATCTTCCGGAAAACGCCGCCCCTTCTGTCCTTTTGCCTGAGATCGCTATCCCGTCGGCGGGTACGTCAGGCGCACCTCTCTCCAGAATTTACCGACCAACTCGGTCCTTTGGCCTGAGAGTTTCCGGGGCGGTTGCTCCTTCGGCGCCAGCCTTCAAGGCCAGTCTCTCCCGTATTGGTCGGACTCGATCCTGCCAGTTTCCTGATCTCTTCGCAATCGTTACGGTTAGTTCTGCGTTACGATTGCCGCATACCTTTGTAACCAGAACGGGAGAACTTTCATGGCTGGCGAACTGACTGTCATTGCAGAATTGTCCATTCCCCCAGAAAATCGGGAAAAATTCCTTGAAATGTGTGCTTATGACAGCAAGCATTCCAACGCGGACGAGCCCGACTGCCATAGCTTTGACGTGATGACATCCAATGAAGATCCGAATCTCATTGTGCTTGTCGAAACCTATCGCGATCAGGCTGCCTTTGATGTGCACCTCAAAACGCCGCACTTCCAGAAATTCGCAGAGGCTGTGAAAACCCTTGGCGCCAAGGAAAACAACGTCCGCTTCTTTACAAGGACGGCACCCTGATATGCGCTTCTTGCTCAAAAACAGCGTCTGTGGCGCCACTCTTTTCCTATTGGCTGCATGCAGCGCGGAACAACCGCAAAAGCCGCATCTCATAGGCCTAGCAAACCCGGCCAGCGTCTCCTGCACACAGCAGGGAGGAACTCTGGAAATCGTTAGTCAGCCAGCTGGACAGATTGGTATGTGTCACCTTCCCTCCGGCCAGACCTGTGAAGAATGGAGCCTGTACCGCGACCATCAGTGCAAATCGTTGCCACCCACCTCCAAACCGTAAGTGCTTCCTCTCGTTTTCCTGATTTCCAAAGAGATCAGGAAAACCGCTTTACGATATGAGCAGTCTTCTTAAAATAAATACATAACATGTTATGTATGTTATCCACACTATCCACCTGAAGGCAGTTCCCCATGCAGAATCAGGCCCCTTGCCTCTCCATAGGCTCGTTAACAAGCAAGACCGGGCGCCTTTTCACGCGCCTGATGGAACAGAAACTGAAACCCGCCGGAATGCGCGCAGGACAGATTCCGGTTTTCCTTGCCCTCGGAAAAGGCGAAGTCCGCACTCAAAAGGTGCTTGCTGAGCTCGCAGGGATTGAGCAACCAGGCATGGCAACACTGCTGGCCCGCATGGAGCGGGACGGCTTGATCGAACGCGAACCCGACCCGGACGACAAACGCGTCAGTCAGATCCGGCTTTCGCCAGTTGGCCTCACTAAAAGCCAGCAGGTTATTCCAATTATGGAAGGGGCCAGCGAGGAAGCCTTCAAAGGCTTCACCCCGCTGGAAAGAGACATTCTCATTACGCTTCTGGAACGCATGAGCAGCAGCCTCGAAAGCTGCCTTTAAAATCCTTCACTCCTAAAAGAGCGAAGGATCAGGCCTTACTTCTCCGTCTTAGGAAGATGCTCGGCAATATATGGCGGCAGATTGAAAGAGCCGACGTGAATTTCAGGCGTCCAATAGCGTGTCGTGCCGAGAATCTTGGCAGCGTCTGCACGTCCGCGAATCTGCTCCAGCGTCTGCGTGTTCGGAGCCTGGCCTTTGGAAGCCATACCCAACGTCATGAAACCGCCGACATAAGTCGGGACAGCGGCAACATAAGCTGAAACATGCGGGAAGAATTTCGCACGACGCAGGCTCGTCTCATACAGTTCATCAGACTGCATGAACGGAACACCGCACTGGTTCACGATCAGACCTTCATCCGACAGGATACGTGCGCAGTTGCTGTAAAATTCGTCCGTAAACAGAACTTCACCAACGCCGATCGGGTCCGTGCTGTCCACGATGATCACGTCAAAAGAACCGTCAGCAGCCTTGGCAACATAGTCGATACCATCACCGACAATCACTTCAGCGCGCGGGTCATTCCAGGCATCGCCCGCAATGTTCGGCAGATGCTGCTTGGAGAGTTCAATTACCGCACCATCGATTTCCACCATGACGGCTTTTTCAACGGTCTTGTGCTCAAGAACGCGACGCAGAACGCCACCGTCACCCGCACCAATGATCAGAACGCGCTTCGCACACGGATGCGCCAGCATCGGAACATGCGTCAGCATTTCCTGATAAACGAACTCATCGCGTTCCGTGATCTGAATGACGCCATCCAGAACCAGCACACGGCCATGGCTGGAGCTTTCAAAGACAACAATGTCCTGGAAATCAGATTTTACGCGCGCGAGCTCACGCGTTACGAGAAAACGCTGTCCCCAGTCCGGGTACAGGGTCTCGTTGATCCATGTTTCAGCCATGGTCATCGGTTCCTTGTCGGGATTTAATAGCAGAGTAAAGACCAGCCGGTTCGGCTGGCCCCTATCCGAGAATCAGGCCGCGCTAGCGTTCCTGTCCTGCACGCGTCCACGGCGTACGGCATCAACTTCGATGCGGCCAGCCTGGAACAAGCGCTGCATGACCGGAATCGAAAGATTCGGATCACAGGCGCCGCACATGAACACATCTACCGCAGCGTAATTACGCTCTGGCCATGTGTGGATCGAGATGTGACTTTCTGCCAGCACCAGAACACCAGACACACCACCATTCGGCGTGAAGTGGTGGAAATGGCTGTGCAGAATCGTTGCACCGGCTGCAATAGCACCCTCGCGCAGCGTCTCATCAATCCGTGCTGGATCATCTAGATTCCGGGCATCCCAGAAATCGATCAGCAAATGATTACCGGCATAGCGTTCGCCATCCCGTTCAATAAAATAGTCTTTGCGCTCCTCTTCAACAGAGTGAGCAGCGCTGTTCTGGATATCTCTCGGGAGTTCCGATACCATCCCCAGTTGAGCAAGTGCGTTCATCACGTACCCCCAAACCAGTAGACAGCCTGTTGGGCGAAATCGCCCCCTTGGGCCAAGAAGCGCGGTAGTTAGAGCCCCCTTCCTGCGGATGCAAGGGTTTTCTGACCTGATTCGCTAATATGTCACATTACCTGAAGAAGCCGGGCCGACATTACAGATCATCCCACTGCCGCCAGACGCTCCCAGGAAGAACAAGCGTTTGGGAATTCAGAGTAAAATACCCTCTAAAAACTCAAAAAACCGGCAATTTTTTGGGATCACCCTTCACTTCAGGGTCTTTCTGACACAGCAACAGATACGCCCCGTCATAGCCAACGATTCGTCCTATGCGTCATCTGCGGCGTAGGCAGGCGAGGCCCTGCACAGCGCATAAAAAAACACGCACTCCAAAGCTGAAATATCTCAGCCTCGCAATGCGTGCTCTTCATACCCCCTAGCCGATAGCGACTAAGGGGACCTAATCCGTAAAGATCAGTTCTTGGCCTTGTCGACCAGCTTGCCCTTGGCAATCCACGGCATCATCGCACGCAGCTTCTCACCGGTCTTCTCGATCTGATGAGCGTCATTGCGAGCGCGGATAGCCTTGAAGCCAACGCCACCAGACTGGTTCTCAAGGATGAAGTTACGAACGAACGTCCCATCCTGAATGTCCGTCAGAACGCGCTTCATCTCAGCCTTCGTTTCCGGCGTGATGATGCGCGGACCCGTCACGTACTCACCATACTCCGCAGTGTTGGAGATGGAGTAGTTCATGTTGGAAATGCCGCCTTCGTAGATCAGATCCACGATCAGCTTCATTTCGTGCAGGCACTCGAAGTAAGCCATTTCCGGGGCATAGCCACCTTCAACCAGCGTCTCAAAGCCAGCGCGGATCAGGTCAACGACACCACCACACAGAACAGCCTGCTCACCGAACAGATCGGTTTCGACTTCTTCCTTGAAGCTCGTCTCGATGATGCCTGCACGGCCGCCGCCATTTGCGGAAGCGTAGGACAGAGCGATGTCCAGAGCCTTGCCAGAAGCATTCTGGGCCACAGCAACGAGGGACGGAACGCCACCGCCACGCTGGTATTCGGAACGAACCGTGTGGCCCGGGCCCTTCGGCGCGATCAGGAACACGTCCAGATCCGGACGGGCTTCAATGATGCGGAAGTGGATGGACAGACCGTGTGCGAATGCAAGTGCTGCACCCTGCTTCAGGTTCTTCTCAAGGCTGTCCTTGTACAGGGCGCCCTGGCCTTCATCCGGCGTCAGAACCATGACCACGTCGGCCCAGGCAGCAGCCTCGTCCGGGGACATGACCTTGAAGCCAGCCTCTTCTGCCTTCTTAACGGCAGAGGACGTCGGACGCAGGCCAATGACAATGTCGGTCAGGCCGCTGTCACGCAGGTTGTTGGCATGAGCGTGACCCTGGCTGCCGTAGCCAATGATCGCGACTTTCTTGCTCTTGATCAGATTCAGATCGGCATCGCGATCGTAATACACCCGCATCAGACATGTTCCTCGTTAACGTGAAAGACAGAAGGGCCACGACCAATGGCCGCAATCCCCGTGCGCGAAACCTCAGCCAGGCCAAGGGGGCGCATCAACTCGATAAAAGCGTCGATCTTGGAGGGAGACCCCGTCAGTTCGAACACAAAACTGGTGGCCGTCGTATCAACCGGGCGCGCCCGGAAAGAATCCGCAATCCGCAGACCTTCCGTGCGGTTCTCGCCACGGGAAACGACTTTTACAAGAGCAAGCTCACGGCCTACATACGGGCCTTCTTCCGTCAGATCACAAACCGCATGAACCGGAATCAGACGCTTCAGCTGCGCCTTGATCTGCTCAATAACCTGCGGCGTCCCCGACGTCAGAACCGTAATGCGTGACAGGCTGCGCTCGGCATCCACCAGCGCAACCGTCAGGCTCTCAATGTTGTAGCCCCGGCCTGAAAACAGACCCACCACGCGGGCCAGTGCGCCACTCTCGTCTTCAATAAGAACCGAGATGACCGAATGTTGGATTGTCTCCGTCATCAGACCAGCATCATCCCTTCTTCGGTCAGACCTGCGGCTGCGGAATCCTGATCCGGGCCAAGCAGCATCTGGTTGTGAGCCGCGCCCGATGGAATCATCGGGTAGCAGTTTTCATTTTCCGCCACGCAGATATCCGCGATGACAGGGCCGTCATGCTCCAGCATCCGGCGGATGACATCGTCCAGCTCACCCACGCAGGTCGCACGCATCCCGGTTGCCTGGAACGCTTCCGCCAACTTTACGAAGTCTGGCAGCGCTTCGCTGTAAGACTGGGAATAGCGTGACCCATGCAGCAGCTCCTGCCACTGACGCACCATGCCCATATACTGGTTGTTCAGGATGAAGATCTTCACCGGCAGACGATACTGCGCGATCGTGCCCAGCTCCTGAATGTTCATCAGGGTCGAGGCTTCACCCGCAATATCAATCACCAGAGCATCCGGATGCGCAACCTGCGCGCCCACAGCGGCTGGCAAACCGTAGCCCATCGTTCCCAGACCACCAGACGTCAGCCAGCGGTTCGGCTTGGCGAACTGGAAGTGCTGGGCCGCCCACATCTGATGCTGACCCACCTCGGTGGACACAAACGTGTCCCGCCCCGTTTCCATCGCCATTTCGTACAGGCGACGAACGGCATGCTGCGGACGGATCACCGCAGACGGCGTCATATCCTGCGTGAAGCCAAAGCCATCCACGCTACGCCAGGACGCAATCTGGTTCCACCATGTGCTCAGATCCGGTGCCGGCGTATCGTCCCATGCGTCCAGCAGCGCCTGAAGCGTATCGCGAACATCACCTTCCAGACGCACATCCACACGGATGATCTTGTTGATCTGGCTTGGATCAATATCTGCATGCACTTTGAACGAATTCGGCGAAAACGCGTCCACACGGCCCGTCACGCGATCATCAAAACGCGCACCCAGAGCGATCAGCAGGTCACAGCCATGCGTGGCCATGTTCGCCTCAACAGACCCGTGCATGCCCAGCATACCGAGGAACTGCGGATCAGGAGACGGAAACGCCCCCAGCCCCATCAGCGTAGACGTGACCGGGAAACCCGTCTTGCGCGCCAGACGACGCAGAAGCTCAGACGCTTCCGGACCGGAATTGATGATACCACCGCCCGTATAGAACAGCGGACGCTTGGCCGTCTTCATGGCCTCGACCGTGCGGGCAATTGCTTCGGCATCCGGGCCACCCTGACGGCGGAACCGCTTCAGCCGCGACAGCGCTGGCTCCGTCAGCGGAGCCTGACCCACCGTGATGTCCTTGGGCAGATCAACCAGCACAGGCCCCGGACGACCGGAACGCGCCACCTCGAAAGCTTCACGCACCGTCTGGGCCAGAGCACCCGGCGTCCGCACCAGATAGTTGTGTTTCGTGGCCGGACGGGTAATGCCCGTCGTGTCCGCCTCCTGGAACGCATCATTGCCGATCAGCTTCGTCGGCACCTGACCGGTCAGGCAGACCAGCGGGATCGAATCCATCAGCGCATCGACAAGGCCGGTCACGGCATTGGTTGCGCCAGGACCGGATGTCACCAGAACAACGCCAACCTTGCCCGTAGAACGCGCATAGGCCTCAGCCGCATGAACGGCAGCCTGCTCATGACGGACAAGAATGTGGCGGATACGGTCCTGCTTGAAAAGCGCATCGTAGATTGGGAGGACAGCGCCCCCCGGATAGCCAAAGACTACCTCTACGCCCTGTTCATCGAGAACGCGCAGAAGCACCTCCGCGCCATTCAGCGCCTCGTTGCCTGTTGTTGCGTCTCTTTCAGCAGAAGCCGTCACCGTATCCTCCTAAGGGGTATGAGGCGCGGGATTTAGGACAGTTCTGTAGGATTCGTCAACTCGCTCAGATATAAAATTCTCAATTTTTTCGTGTTCTGTTTTCGATTCTTGCGCAAATGGGGTGTATCTACGAAACGAAACCATCGAATTGCCATCTGCTCCCAAGGCATGATGCCGAAACCACGTCGCCTGTCGGCGCGTATATCGGCCTGTCGCCAGAACAGCAGCCTGGCGCGCAGCCTCGATCGTCACCTCACCCTGCAACACCGCAGCAAGCTCAGGAACCCCATGCGCGCGCATGGCTGGCAATACAGAATCCAGACCCCGTGCAACAAGTTGACGCACTTCATCCAGCGCTCCAGCCTCCAGCATCTGGCTAAAGCGGGCACCAAGAGACGCCCGCAATTCCTCCCGTGGCGGATCTAGAAGAACGGAAACAAATCGGCAGGGAGCCGCTGGCAGACCGGGTTGAGCCCGCCACCAGACAAGACCATGCCCCGTCCCACGCCAGACTTCCCATGCTCTGGAAATACGCTGCGTATCATTCGGGCGCAGCGCGGAGGCAGTTTCCGGGTCTACCTCCAACAGCTTCTCATGCAGAGCTGCCGGGCCAATGTCCTGGGCCAGTGTTCGGGCTTCCTGTCGCGCGCTATCCCCCGGGTCAGGCACTTCCACGAGACCATCCGTGAGAGCGCGGAGATACATGCCCGTACCACCGCACAGAATTGGCAGACGCCCAGCCCTCCAGGCCGCATCCATTTCGGTCAGAGCCTGCTCGCGCCACCAAGCCACACTTCCCGGCGTCGCTGCATCCAGAACACCATATAGCCGGTGCGGAACAACCGCCTCATCCGAGGCATCGGGGCGCGCTGTGAGAATATGAAGATCGCGGTAAACCTGCATGGAATCAGCATTGATCACTGTTCCATTGAAGGTCCGCGCAAGATCAAGAGCCAGAGCAGACTTGCCGGAGCACGTCGGGCCAGCCACAATGATTGCTGTCTTTGGGGCGTTCATTCCCCTGTTCCTGCCACACGCGCTGGATCGTTACGAGAGCTTATGTCCCTTCCTTCCGTTCTGACACTCATTGCCGACCGCAAGGCTGGCCCCCTCAAACCAGAAGCCATCGACGTCGCCCGCTCTCTGGTGAAAGGCAAAGCCCCTATCGTTCTGTCTGAAGGGGAAGCCGTCGATATTCCATGCCCTACGCCTGGGCCCGGCGCCGCAAGCGCAGCAACAATCCGCGCAACGCTGGCCCCCTATCAGGTCGACACACTGCTGCTGAAAACCCGTGGCCGCCGCAAAGCTGTTCTCGTTGCAGACATGGACAGCACTGTCGTGACGGGAGAAACGCTGGATGAAATGGCGGCAGCTCTTGGTGTAGGCGAGCAGGTTGCAGCCATCACCCGAGCCTCCATGAATGGAGAGATCGACTTTGAAACGTCCATTGAACAACGCGTTGCTCTGCTCGCAGGAAAATCAGCGTCTGTTCTGGAAGACGTCTGGAAGAATGTAACCCTGACGGACGGTGCAAAAGAGCTCGTGCAGACCATGCGCAAGCACAATGCTCGGACGGCTCTGGTGTCAGGTGGCTTCACATGGTTCACACAACGTGTGGCAGAGCTATGTGGCTTCGACGAAAATCACGGAAACATTCTTGAAATCACCGATGGCAAGATGACTGGAAAGCTAGGCGGCCCGGTTCTGGGGCCAGATGCAAAGCTGACTCATCTGGAAGCCCTGACAACTGAGCGGGGTGTTCAGCTTCGTGCTGCACTCACAACTGGTGACGGTGCAAACGATATTCCAATGCTGGCCAGCGCCGGGCTGGGTCTGGCCTTCCACGCAAAACCGAATGTGAAGAAGGTGATTGGCACGCAGATCAATTTTTCAGGTCTGCGTGCACATCTATTCGCTCAGGGATACCGCGCCGCCGATTTCGTCACTGACTGACGAAAAGGCCGCGCCCTTATACTCCCGCCTCAGTACCCCCAGGTATAAGGCGGGACACCACCATAATAAGCTGGCGCTCCATAATATCCCTGCGGAACGGCATACCCGCCAGCAGGAACACCTCCCTGATATCCACCAGGGTAGTACCCGCCGGGATAGGAATTGGCAGCACCTTCGATTGCCATGCCGGCTGCGACACCAAGGGCAGCGCCAACGCCCCAGCCG
>NZ_JACRVZ010000011.1:0-45510 GCF_018812145.1 Gluconobacter sp. P5E10
CGGGAGCATGTCCGATGTCAAAGGGCGGCCAATCAAACTCGATGACCGCACCGTGTTCTACTGCTTTATTGTTGCCGATATCATCGGTAAACTCGATGAATGGACCTATAGCTGGCAAAGGACCGCGGATGGCCGGGGGCGTGTCTACCAGCCCCGGGATGGCTTTCGCGGTTCGATTGAATTGGTCGGCTGGGATGCTCTCCTAGCGGATGCGCGTGGTCGCAACCAAGCCTTCTTCGATAGAGCCGGGATCAGCGGAGAGAGTTACTTCAGCGCCTGAATTCACATACCTTCTCAACTACAGGCACATGCCGCCCCGTCTACGATAATTAATTACCATAAAGATCAATCATATAACGGGCATTTTTTCGGATTGGCTGCAAACGTCCGAGCCTGATCGTGTTGTCGACCGGGTGTCCTCTACATGCAGTCTTCCTTGCCTCGGAGCGATTTGGTTATCAATGGTTTAAGTTCATCTAGAATAGGTTCGGTGACGGCTCGGGTATGGAGGTGATTGTCGTAGTGACCGAACTCGTGACATCCGTTTATTTTAATATCAACACAGGAAATAACAGCAATGCAGAAATTTCTTGTTACTTTTGACATTCACGGCGGCGATCAAGGCTCTAANGGTTTAAGTTCATCTAGAATAGGTTCGGTGACGGCTCGGGTATGGAGGTGATTGTCGTAGTGACCGAACTCGTGACATCCGTTTATTTTAATATCAACACAGGAAATAACAGCAATGCAGAAATTTCTTGTTACTTTTGACATTCACGGCGGCGATCAAGGCTCTAATATATATGCAGAAATCTACAAGGATATTAGGCAAAAATATGGAAAAGAAGGATTTTGTAAGGACTTTGGACAGTTTTGCATTATCAAAACCACTCATGATGTAACTACGATCCGAAACTTCGTTCGAGATGCGGTCAAATCAAAGTCAAATAGATACCCTTATGACTCCGCTGATATAGTTGTATTTACTGTCGGAGATAAAATTGCCATTACACGCGGCATAGAAAATGGCAAATTAAATGATTTTGCACGTTTTTTTAGAAATGCCGATTGAGGCGCATTGCTATGCCAATTACCCATGCTTCCGCATCGGACCCAACCTACCCGACGGACTGCAGCCGCCTCATCTCGGTTGTTAGGAGAGCACCTCTAGTTTTCGGAAAGCGGACTGTCTGCAAGAAATTCTTATTCCTCCTGTAGACTCTGGGATCGCGCTCCGTTGTGCTGAGGAATAAGCCTGCTACAACTGCAAAACGAGACGAAAGGTTGGTCCTAGATGCAGTTTGCCAAGCCGGCGCTATCAGCGCTCAAAACGGAAAGCGACGTCGAACAGAAGTTTGTTTTCCCGTTGCTCGTATCGGATCTGCCGAGCGGCTTAGGTTACCAGCCTTCCGACATTCATACGAAAGCGAATGTGAAGGGGCTCGCTATCGACAAGGGCGAACGCCGCAAGATCTACTACCCAGACTACATTGTCACAGTAAGTGGTCTCCCTATGCTGATCATAGAAGCGAAAGTACCGGGGAGTGATCTTTCGGAGGCATTTCGGGAGGCGAGGCTGTATGCGGCGGAGTTGAACTCTTCCTACCCTACAAAGCTAAACCCTTGTTCACTCATCATTGCTGTGGATGGTAGGCGCCTCACGGCAGGGCATGCAGATCAAGCAAAGCCTACCCTTGAGATGGGTTACGATGACGTAGAGCCCACGAGCGAGTTAATGGGGCAGCTTTTGCAGGGCTATAGCGAGAGTGCTGTCAAGAACATGTACCACGCCATTGTTCCCCGATTTCGGCCACAACGTCTGTGGAAGCCAAGAAAACTGGTCGGTGGCTCAGCCATTCAGCGGGAAGAAGTCCCGATAAATAACTTTGGTGCGACGATATCTGCTGATTTCTCGCACATATTTAATCCAATAAACCACGAGGACCGTGTTGCTATAGCGAAGCACGGATACATTCCTTCAAAACGGAGGGAGCGATACATTGAGCCGATCGATAGGATCATTCGCGCCGCTACCCCGCCGTCGGTGTCTCAGTCCAAGACGCTGGAGAACACTGGAAAACCCTCGGAAATCGTCAAGACTTTCCGGTCAGGCAGGAAACTAGAGCAACAGATCCTCCTGCTGATAGGCAGCGCGGGGGCCGGCAAGACTACTTTCGTGGATTATCTGCAGGAAGTTGCGCTTCCTGCAGACGTGAAAGCGAAGACGGTCTGGATCCGCATAAACATGAATCCAGCACCGATCTCTCGAACGGAAATATACGATTGGCTGCGGCGCGAAATCATCGAAGGGCTGAAGATAGCTCATCCGAAAATTGATTTTGATGACATTAGTGTTCTGAAATCGGTGCACGCTCCTAGCGTCAATGCCTTCAGAAAGGGCGTTGGCCGACTCTTGGAGAAGGACAATACGGCCTGGAATGCGAAGCTCGCCGATATTCTGTCTTCCTTGTCGAATGACCTTCACAAGTCGGCGTTGGCGTTAGCTCGATATTTGACCACGGAATCTGGCAAGCTGTTTGTCATCGTGCTCGACAATTGCGACAAGAGGCTAAGAGACGAGCAACTCCTGATGTTTGAGACGGCGCAATGGTTACAGCGCGAATTTACTGGGCTCGTCGTGCTGCCTCTTCGCGAGGAGACTTATGACAACCATAGAAATGAACCCCCCCTCGACACGGCGCTGAAAGACATGGTGTTCCGAATCGAACCGCCGCTGTTCCAGGCTATTCTTCAAAGCCGCATCCAGATGGCGCTGAATTCAATTGCTGCCGAAGGTAATCGCACCCTTCGCTATGCTTTGCCTAACGGAATGCATGTGGACTATCCGGCATCCGAGCAGGCTTACTATCTATCATCGATCATGAGGTCGATTTTCGAACATGGCCTCCACGTCCGTCGACTAATCGTCGGCCTTTCGGGTCGAAACATGCGGAGAGCTCTTGAGATATTCCTTGAATTCTGCACTAGCGGCCATATCGGTGAAGAGGAATTTTTTAAAATAAGGCAATCAAAGGGGCAGTATGTACTTCCGCTTCGTTTAGTAACAACAGTTCTTCTTAGGTTAAATCAACGCTACTATAACAGCACTCACGCATATTTAAAAAATATGCTTAGCATTGATGAGCACGACGCTCGCACAAATTACTTTACTCGCCTAATGATTATTCGCTTTCTTCTCAAAAAGATGGATCAGTTCGGCCCGAAACGCCTCAAAGGCTATGAGCAGATCGGATCGATTAGAGAAAAGCTTTCTGGCTTCGGAGTTGAAGACAGCGTGTTCGACCGCGAGCTCGAAGCTCTCGTTCGTGGCCTCTGCGTGGTGACAGAAGATTTCCGAGTTGAAAATTTGTCAGACGAAGACCTTGTCGCTCTAGCTCCGGCCGGTCTGGTGCACAACCAGATGATGGGGGATGTAAATTATCTGGCTGCCATCGCGGAGGACAGTTGGTATTTCAACAAGGAGATTGCCGAAAAGATCGCATTAAGGATTCGCGACGAGGACACGCACTATTCCAACTTGACGACATTGCACAACGCGAGGGATTTTTTGGAAGTCATCACTGCTTCGAAAGATAGGGAGAGAGCCGCTGTATGTGCGTTTCGTTCACCCGAGCTTTTCGATGAGATGACCGACCTAACAAAGAGTTGGAACAGCATCGAAAGCTTTGAGCGGGCGACGGTGCCGCCCGTATGGCAAGACGTCTACAAGCAGTTTCCGGTTGGTAGCACGCATTCGGCAACTGCGAAGGCCGTGAAGGCCTTCGGCGTATTCGTTCAGATGGAGCCAGGTCTTGATGCGCTCATGCCCGCCAGCAAATTACCTTCCGATTACCAGCATGATCCGGCCTTCAACGAAGGAAAAGCTGTGACTGTAAAAGTAATTAGCGTTGATCCTTATCTACAAAGGATGGCGGTCATTCCTATTTCTTGATGATAGTATTTTCCTAGATGCCGGCTCGATAGTATGAATGGCCGCTTTTCTATTAACACCACATTAAAGCCGACATTCCGCTTCCCCCCCCCCCCCTGATCTGCCTGTCTGCTCAGGAGGGAAAGCAGAAGGTCCGGTTTTAGTCTGCAAATCGTAAGGGCAGACATCGTTTGCGGCGAAAACTTGCCGTCGAAACGAGCAGTTTCCACAACCTTAAACTATATGAAACTCAAGCGGTAATTTGGCACGAACAATGCAAAGACTTGTTGTCCAATATGATCGGTCTATATGCGTAAACATGCTCATGCAGGGTGTTAGACTATGAATTCACGTGCCGAGAAGCAATCCTTTCAGATCCGCGACGCCCGCCTGACGGAGGCAGAGCAGTTGCCTGCCATTGAGATTTCTGCAGCACAATCTTTCAGGTCTTTGCCGGCGCTGACGTGGATTGCGACCTCAGATGCAATGTCCGCGGACGCGCATCGAAGATCTGTACGGACAGGGACATGCTGGGTCGCTGTTGATGCAATGGATACGCCTGTCGGTTTTTTGACAGCTTCCGTAGAACACGATGATGTTCATATCCTCGAGATGTCAGTTGCGTTGCCCTGGCAGGGATATGGGATCGGAAAAGCTTTACTTCGGCATCTTGAGCAATGGGCTCTGCGCAAAAAACTGACGGGTATAACCTTAACCACTTTCCAAGAAGTTCCGTGGAATGCGCCATTCTACTCCAAAATGGGTTTTGTGATCCTCCCCAATAAAACTTTGGATCAGCGTCTGGCATCCGTCCTCGATAGTGAGCATAGCCATGGATTTCCAAAGGATTCTCGGTGTGCCATGCGGTTCGATCTGAGGCGCATCGCACACCAAAAATAGTGATCAAGTGGCCACTATTCGAGTAACGAGGGTTGGTCAACTGTGTCCGACATGTATGAGATAAATGACTATCTGATCCTGTATTGCTAAGTAAACAGACAGATTACAAATGTTTTCATAAGAAGAGTTCGAGGTTTAATGTTCTCAATCTATCGTTGTTTTTTGCGAAATAATCAATTTCCCTAAAAGCTGTGAGAGCTGGCTCTGTTCTTCTTCGTTCAGACCATTCACCGCACCATGCTGTGTTTTGACATGTACTTCAACAGCCTGATCGATCGTGGCAAGTCCTTTGGCCGTCAAACCCACGAGTGTGCCTCGTCCATCAATGGGGTTAGGGCGTCTTTCCACCAGTCCTGATTTTTCCAGTCGGTCAATCCGGTTTGTCATGCTGCCGGACGAAATCATCGCAGCTTCATAAAGAGCGGTTGGTGTCAGTGCGTAGGGTGCACCACTGCGCCTGAGTGTTGCCAGCACGTCAAACTCTCCAGGCTGGAGCCCGAAATTTGCAAAAACCGGATTGAGACGATCGCGGGTGATGATCAGCGCGGCTTCTCCCAGACGCCCCAGTAGAACCATGGGACCTGTTTCCAGATCAGGCAGTTCCTGAGCCCATTGTTCAGCAGCCTTCGTCGCGCGATCCATATTCACCCTATCTTGACGTCAAGATATATTATCTCTACGTCAAGATTTATTCCTTTTCCCATCATCCAGCAAGTGGCAGAGTAACGAGGGCACCATGACGCGATATTGGAACCAAGGATTTTTCCCGGCCGTGATCGTACTGGTTGCCATCAATCTTCGACCTGTTCTGGCGTCTCTCAGCCCTCTGCTGGATGTCATCCAGCATGACACAGGGTTGAGTGATACCGACGCGGGATTGCTGACAACACTTCCAGTGGCCTTGATGGGGTTGTGCCTTCTGTGTGGTTCCCGGCTTCGATCTCTGATTGGGGAACGCAATGGGATTACGGCGGGTCTTGGGCTGATCGGACTTGCTGGGCTGGGACGATGGGTGTGGCCACACGCCGCCGTCATGATGGCGACAGCCATTCTGGGGGGTGTCGGGATCGCGATTGTTCAGGCGTTCATGCCTTCGGTCATCAGACGCCAAGCCGGGGCCAGAACCGCAAATCTGATGGGGCTTTATTCCACTGGGATCATGGGAGGAGCGCTGATCTCCAGTGTAACCAGCCCCTGGATTGCCCAAGCGTTTGGTTGGCCGACAGCATTGGGTCTGTGGAGCTTCTTAGCCGTATTGGGCCTTGCTGCATGGGGTAAATGGCCCGTTTCAGTAAATGCGAGACGAGTTCCGCTCAGGGAACAAAGCCTTTATCGCGTGCCTCGGGCATGGCTTCTTTTGAGCTTCTTCGGTCTGGGAACGGGCGCTTATACCCTCGTCCTTGCATGGTTGCCGCCTTTCTATACTCATCTCGGCTGGTCGGCGCAGGCTGCCGGGATGTTACTCGGCGGTGTCACTTGTGCCGAAGTTTTTGCGGGCATCGTCGTTGCATTTTGGATCCATCATTGCCCCGATCGCCGCATAGCCCTGTTCGGGGCTATTGGCGCACTGCTGGCAGGTCTGCTGTGTTTGTGTCTCACCCCTCTGACGCTTGTCTGGCCAGCGGCGGTTTTGGCAGGGCTCGGGATCGGAGCTCTCTTCCCGCTTTCCCTGATTATCGCCATGGATCACGGCGAGCAGGCGGCGGATGCCGGAGCAATTGCGGAGTTCGTGCAGGGCGGCGGCTATGTCATCGCGGCCCTGCTGCCGCTGATGGCAGGAATTCTGCGGCAGACCCTCACCGATCTCACGCCAGCCTGGTGGCTGATGGCTGGCCTCTGTCTGGTCATGATGCTGATGGCTGTCCGTTTCCAGCCACAAGACTGGATCTCATTCCCCTCCTGAGAGAAGGAAATTCCCATGCCGTTTTATACCGTACAAGGTCGCAGTAATTATTACATGGAATTCGGAAAGGGGCGCCCGGTCCTTCTGTTGCATGGGATCAGTAATTCCGGTCGCGCCTGGGGACCGCAGATTCCAGCTCTGGTCGAAAAAGGCTTTCGGGTCATTGTGCCGGATCATGCGGGGCACGGTGCATCAGGATTTCTGAACGCGCCGTTCAGTGTGGACGATTTCGCCAATGATCTTGAGGCTTTGCTCACCCATCTTGGTGTCGGTAATCTGGACGTCGTCGGTCTCTCACTGGGCGGCATGATCGCGCTGGAACTGGCCTTGCGGTATCCGAACAGAGTCGAACGTCTGGTCGTGGCCAACAGCTTCGACAAGACAGCGACAGCCGCATTTCAGGATATGGCAGAAGGATGGGCCCAGGTCTTCGAACAACCGTATGGTCCTATTATTCGTCTGGAGCAGAACTGGCCTTCTCTTGTGTCCCCGGCTTTCCAGAAAAGCGCAGAGGGATTACGGACTTACCAGATCTGGCATGGGATCGCCGCTACGGTCGATGGCCCTTCTCTCGCGCATGTGGCGCGTGGGATCGGGACATTCGATGTTTCAAAGCGCCTTGGGAAGTTGACGATGCCAACCCTCTTTATTGCTGGTGGTCTCGACAGAATGTCCGTGCCTGAGACCAGTCGTTGCATGGCCAGCAGTGTTCCGAACGCGGATTTTGTATTGATTGAAGATGCCGCTCATATCTCCAATGTCGATACAGCCGAAGTGTTCACCACTCAGATGCTGGAATTTCTGCAGAAAGTGTAACCACGAATATGACTTTCACGCCAAGACGGCCCTTTCGAGAGGTGTGCTTTGACACGTCCCAAGATTAATTGGACCCATATCGGCCGATAACGAGGACTGTTGCAGACCGTCCGCTTTTCGGAAGCTTGAACGGCTCCGCTTATGACCGACATGAGGCGACTGCTGCCAACGTACCTTCAACCTGTTAACACAGGCGTGCCCTGCTTAAACCAAGCGCGTTTTATTTTGTTGCTTTCGAGCTCGTATATGCCAATGACATCCAGCGTACCGCGTCCTTCGGGGAAGTTCCGGGTCACGACTTCACGATCTATGACTAATCCGCCCACACCCACTCGACTGATCAATTTGGCAAACAGATCTGGCTCTTTAAAGCGTTCAACGTGTCGCGTTCTGATGGCCTCCGCGCCTGAAGCAAGCAAAGTATCTGGCCAAGCATAAACCTCTGCATCTGGTGCCCAGCATGCCATAAAGGCTTTGATGTCACGTGCATTATAGGCATCCAACTGCCGACGGATAATTTCAGCTTCGTCGCATGACTGCGTATCGATTTCCAATGTTATCAGCCCCCTACTTGCACAGATCGATTACCTTCATCGAAGTCTGCTTCCGGGATGAAGTTAACAGACTTGGAATGACCGTAAAGAGGGCGAGTGCCGCCTGTCTGCTTCATATTCCTTGAGCGGACAGGCAGTCCAGTGGGGGAACGGTAGGTCTGTTTTATAGAAAAAATTAAGAAAGCAGACGTCTCTTTTTATGAAAGACCATAAAGGGCCTATTGGCCTTGGAGATAAGATCATTGCTTCTCTGTATCAGGTCGGGCAAAATCTGACAGCTAGGGTTCCAATAAATTTACATCTAGCCACTATAATACAATTAATATTTGAGGCTTGAATGATCTGTCCCTCTTGCGCAGAAGAACTCCCTCAGGATGCTACATTTTGTCCGAACTGCGGGACCAAGGTCGCATCACTCACAACAAGTGCGGACATCGATGTTTATGTAAGAGGACGTGTCAGTCAGGAACTTGAGAAAAAGCTATCGGATCAAGAGGTCATTGTCAGCACCGTTGCCGACAAAGCAGAAG
Source organism: Gluconobacter sp. P5E10 (assembly GCF_018812145.1). Lineage (NCBI taxonomy): Bacteria > Pseudomonadati > Pseudomonadota > Alphaproteobacteria > Acetobacterales > Acetobacteraceae > Gluconobacter > Gluconobacter sp. P5E10. The sequence goes on from NZ_JACRVZ010000011.1 coordinate 8,635, forward strand.
ATTTATTTTGGAAACGGGTCAAGCGGGCGGTTATCGTCGCATTTCCGCTTGTTGTTACAATCATAGCTTTGCTCAGTTATCTTGGATTCAAGACTTATGGTGATACGGTAGGGAAAATAAAAACCATTTCCAATAAAGCCATCATACAAGTGCAAGATGCAAGCAAACTTGTGCAAGCGGAAAGAGATACGATCTCAAAAACGGCAGCTGCAGCTGATGCACTCAAGAAACGCACGGATAAGCTATCTAAAGACTTACAGTCGCAAGCAGATAGAATAACTTCACGAGGGGGAGAAATTTCTGCAAAAATCGTACAGTTTGATAAAAGTGAAGACGATGTACAAAAAAAGCTTCAAGCTGAACTCACAAGAGCTTCCGACTTATCTCGACGACTGGACGCAATAGAGAAATCCCTAACGGCATCTGCCGTTGAAGTGTCCCATCGGGCTGATGCTGTTGGTATTGAACAAGCATTTCCTGGACTTGGTGCGGCGCGTTATGTGACGTTCGGCGGAAATCGCTGGAGTACAGTAAATGCGAAAAAATCAAACGAAAAATGGATTTATTTTTCTATTCATCCTTGGGTAATTCCCAAGCTGACAAAAAATCAAGTCACCAATGCTGTAGAAGATATGAAAAAATTGGGAATAACTCCAATTTATAAATCATTCGGAACCGCAGGCCCTATGTATACGGCTCTTTTTTTTAGTAAGATTAAACAGGAAGATACTATCTATTATTTTCATCGGCAAGATACTGCGTTGGCCAATAATCTCTCTGTTTTACTGTCTAAATCACTAGGCCGGCCGATAAATGCGGAATTTTTTGATCCGACAACAGACAAAGATGATGCCCAAAAAATGATTCTTGAAACGACCGATTTGGACTTTTTTTATTCAATGGACCCATGAAAACATAATGCTAATGCTAGAATTTGATGTCTGCTTCCAGCTCTCCGGAAGGCATATTTTTACGACCGAAATGTAGGCGTAAGCAGACCAACTGCTTTCGGAAGAGAGAGCATTGTTAGAATTACAAAATTTCGCCTGACACGAATTTTTATGAGCCTCTCTGCTCTCACGGCCGAACAACGAAGTGCTGCTCGATCGCGATGATGATCGAGCAGCATTGCCAAGCCTCAGCTTTAGAAAACAGTAATACGCTGGAGGGTTTGAAAACCTTTTTTTGCTCAAATTGATCGAGTAGAACCTACCGGTGGACACCAAAAGCGTGCAGCGGCCGTTCGGCGCTGGACCCATCCAAGATCCTTAAGACGTCTCGCCAGATGCGCCTGTTCGGCAGGCTTAAGCGCTGCCTCATAATCCAGCACTTCAGCGGCGATCTTCGCCATGGTCACACCCCCTTGCATGTCGGCGCCCAGTTGTTCGCGCAGCACAGGACCCGTCAGTTCCTGAATGCGCGTCATCAAAGGTACTGTCTCTGACGTTGTGTCGAGAGATAGACCGGTTTCAACACCCCCGAAGAGCAGATCGGAGGCGACCTCCTCCACTGTCATCGTCGCCTTGCCCCCATACGGAAACGGCAGATTATAGAGGCTCTGTGTACCCATAGTTAGCAGACGCCGCATCTGACCATCATCCCGCCCAACTGTCAGAGCCTGCGGCAAATACGCTTTCCACGCCCCGCCAGCGGTGCGACACCATTTACCTTCCATGACGGAGTATATTTCAGCCCGAAGAGGACCTTCGGCATCGCAATATCGGCAATTCTGCCAAGCCCAAAGGATCACATCGTCATCTGTATAGTGTCGTATCGGCGGATATCTCCCTTCGTATGAAGGAGCCAGATCAGCAGCGTCCACGATCTCTTCCCAGAGATGGTCGTCGGAGACGCTCCCCTTCACCTGACTGGGACAGAGACCAGTGAGGGCCTCGCGCGTCACTACGGCCCATGCGTCGTGCAGAACATGCCAAATTTCCAGACAGTCTGTTTCCAAGTTGCGTCTCGTATAGTCACGCAGCCATGTCCGACGCTGGACATCGCTGTAAAATGAACCTGCCGTTCTCTGCTGAAGGGCACGCTTAACCACCGGATCCTCATCGCTGTGGGGTACGAGCGATTCAAGAACCTGAATGAACTCAAGCCCCACCCGCCTGTCAGACACATCCCCTCTCACATAGACAGGATAAACGTTCGTCAGTTCAGCGTCGCTTAACGGGAGCCAGAGGATCTGCTTGGCGTCCCACATCTCAATGACACTATGATCGGGTCTGCGTCTGATATTGCTCTTGAGCCACTCAAGGCGCTGAGCCTCTGTGTAATAGTTAGCTGGATCAATGAGTTGAACGATCTCCGCATTGATCTGATCGAAAGTGACCTTTCCTCTTATCACATCCGGGCACGGAGCTCTGTGGACAGAATCAAGGTCGACCCAAGCCTCCTTTTTGAGGTCCCATATCTCGACTTCGGATGTCAGCGAACGGCGTCGGACAAAATCTCGCAACCAAGCAAGCCGTCTTTTCTCAAGGTCAGCCGTACCCATGTCCCTTGCCTCGCGGGTTTTCGGGCCTGAGCGAGAGCGTTCATAGTACCTTAACCAGGCATCTAACTTGGCATCTAACTTGGCATCAGCTTCAAAATCGCGAGCGACTGCCGTTAATGCTGCTGCGTTTATCGGCGCTGCGGCCAGCTTGAGATACATCGCCGTCAGGCAGTCGATGCGCTCTATTTTATCGGCCATATTGGCCTCCTCTAGATGAAGTTTCGAAAAACGGGAAAGACTTCAGGTCTGGGAGGCGGCCCTGTGGGCCACGGCGTCATGAAGACACGCGCAATCGCCCGGCCCTCTTTCGAGGATCGGGACACAAATAAACGACTGATATGACGCGAGGACATCTGCGTCAGCAGTCGATTGTGATTGAGTTATGATGGAAGTGGTTGCGGGGGCCTGCAACCAAAGAAAGCCGCTGCTTGTCAGCGGGTTAGTTAACCGTCTAGAAGCATAGCTAGATGACTGAAAAACTGTAAGTTTTTTCTTCACCTTCGTTTGATTCTTCATCGCTCTTACTCCGAAAAAGCCGAAGGCCCCATGCCCTACGGCCACTCTCTTACTGTGACAGAGACGCTAGATCGCCTTTCCCGCGATCCGGAGGACACCAAAGCATTGGGGGCAAATCTCGGTTCACGCTTCAGAGAAAACCCGCCTGTAGCTGGTGCTTCTTCCTCCCACAGCTTCCCGAACCACAACATTGCGCGACACGAGATCACTGATATCACGCAGGGCCATGTCCGGTGATATCTTTCAAGCTTCGCCCATTTGGATTGAGGTCAGCTTGCCCCAGAACCGATCCAGCAAACGCTTCAGCAGGACGCGCTGCCGTTCATTGATCGATTGTCTGGCCAGATTGTCCCAGAATCGGGCCTTCTGGATGGCCTTTCCCAGAACCAGTTCAGCGCCATCAAAGGCGCGATCCAGCCCTAGAAACCAAAGCAGCCAAGGCGTAATGTCCATATCCCTCTTCTGCGTGGCCTCAAGGATGGCGTAGTAGTCCTTCCGTTCCTGACGGATCTGGCCTGACAAGCTATAGAATACTGGTCTCTCTCTCCCCTCGCCATCATGAAATCACCGATGCATCGCACCATACGCCTACTCCTGTCCCAAAACGGCCGGGAGGTTACAGGCAACAGATAGACGACGGCAGCTTTCAACATTAGATCCGACACTTGGCCGGCAGTTACAACACCAGTCCAGAAAGACCCGCCACCTTCCTCTACAGCCCATATTTTATGGCAAATAATAGAACTGGTTAGGCACTTAAAATTGCTATAATTGGAATATCTTTTTTTTCTGTTGTGGAAAACAGAATATGGTTTGACATTGATATCATATATTTGCCTCAATGTCGGTGCGGGGCTTCGGGCTCACCGCTTCCGATTGCGGTCGGTTCAGCATTTCCAAGTCGTCATCCGGCGTAAGGCCGTACGAGAAAGGTTGAGCGATGAATGTCAGGGATCTGGAATATTTCATTTCTGTAGCGGAATGTGGTTCATTCTCCCGCGCCTCTGTCCAGCTGGGTCGCCCTCAACCCGTGCTCAGCCGCCATATCCGTGAACTTGAGACAGAACTGCGGGTTCCGCTCCTTTATCGAAATGGCCGCGGCGTTGTCATGACACAGGCAGGTGAACGCCTGAAGCAGCTTGGTGCTACGATCATCCGCCAGATCCAGGAAGCACAGAACCAGATTCGCCTCCTTTCCCCGGACCATCTGGACTCTGCGGCCATCGGAATGCCTGCCAGCGTCAGCGCCATTCTGCTGCCACCGCTCGCCCGTGCCCTGCGCGACGCCCATGCAAATGCCGAACTCCGTTTCCTTGATGGCTGCAACGGCGATCTGCTGAACAGCCTGAATGCCGGTTCGCTGAATGTTGCACTGCTTTATGATGCACCCGGTATTGCTCATCCCAATCTGGAAGCCGTATTCTCGCAGCCCCTCTATCTCATCGAAGCCTGTATGGACGGCCTGGAAACACCAGAGACCGATGCGACAATCGAAGCCGCAGAACTTACCAGCATCCCGCTGGTTCTTCCAGGGAAACGCCATGGCCTGCGGCAGATCGTCGCCACATGGGCCAACCGGAACGCGCTTGATCTGACGGTGCAGTGCGAATGTGATTCCTATTCTTCCATGCTTCAGGTGGTCTCTTCCGGCATGGCAGCGACCCTTCTGCCGGCAGCATCCCTGAAACGCGAAATTCTCTCCGGCTATTTCCGCTGCCGATTGATCACGAAACCCGCACTCTACCGCACTATCGCACTCGCAGCGTCCCAAAGCCGCCCGGTTAACACCGGACTTGTCACCCAGATCAAGAAAATGATTGAAACTGTTCAGGATGATTTTCTCTGGCCTCAGATCCCTAGAAGCCCGAAGACAAACCTACGTGCACTCCCGGCGTCCCCGCTTAACGGCACTTTACAGGCAGCGGAAGAGATCGTTCTCTGAGGCCATTCAGGACGAATGGCCTACCTCACTGCTTTCAGACTGAAATCCTGAGGTATTCCTGCGGCTTCTGTGAAACACCGCGGATTGCAGTCACTTCGAACTCTACCTTCAGGTCATCGCGTGCCAGAGGCGTGCAGGCCATTGTCGCGGCCGGATCAATCCCCTTGAAAACCTCTCCCAGAACCAGAGCCACGGGAGCCATGTTCGCGCGATCCGGAACATGCGTGATGATTCGCACCACATCGGCGAGAGACGATCCCACCGCATTGAGCGCCCCCTCGATCGTCTGAAGCGCGCGCCGGGCCTGGACCGCGACGTCAGGCGAGATTTCCCGCGTTCTGTAATCAACACCTGCCGTATTGGCGACGAAAAGCATGTCACCGACTGCCACCAGTCGCGAATAGCTGTTGCGCTCTTCGTACATGCTTCCTGATTTGACCTTGATGATATCCGGCATCTGTCTTTCTCCGAAAAAGGAAGAGGTCTCATCAAAAAGTATTGCTCACCGCAGCATTTTTTTCCTTCCATAACAGCTATACATAAAACCGCCTTGGTCCCCTTCCAGCGTCATGGAACAACACGGACTGGACCTTTCAGCACAGGAATTCGCATCATGACTGAACAACCCATTATTTCCCTGGGCCGGGACGTCGCTATGCCTCAGTTGGGGCTGGGTGTCTGGCAGACTCCCGTCGATCAGACGGCGGATGTCGTGAAATGCGCGCTTGCTGCCGGTTATCGCGCCGTCGATACCGCCGCGATCTATGGCAACGAAGAAGGTGTCGGAACAGGCCTGGAAGGACACCCCGAAATTTTCCTCACAACCAAGCTCTGGAATACGGATCAGGGCTTCGACAAAACCCTCCGCGCCTTCGACGTAAGCAGCCGCAAGCTGGGCCGGGCGTCAGTCGATCTCTACCTCATACACTGGCCGGCACCGCGCCTCGATCTCTATGTCGAAAGCTGGAAGGCCATGATCCGCCTGCGGGACGAAGGCCGTGTTCGCGCGATTGGTGTCTCGAATTTCACGCAAACCCATCTTGAACGGATTATCGGGGAAACGGGTGTCACCCCGGCACTCAACCAGATTGAGCTCCATCCCGAATTCCAGCAGCACAGCCTGCGGGACTTTCACACCTCAAAAGGCATCCATACCCAGTCGTGGAGCCCGCTTGGACAGGGGCGCACACTGAACAGTCCGATCATCGGAAAAATTGCGGAGAAGCACGGCAAATCTCCGGCGCAGGTCATCATCCGCTGGCATCTCCAGAGCGGCCTGATCGTGATTCCGAAATCGGTCACGCCCTCCAGAATTGCTGAGAACATCGCCGTTTTCGATTTCACACTCGACGCGGATGATATGGCCCAGATCGCGACGATGGACCGTCCCGACGGCCGCATCGGTCCTGACCCTCTGACAGCAGATTTCTGAAGCCTTCAGGTCCTCTCCGGGAGCAAGCCCGGAGAGGACCTCTCAACCACGTGTTGAAGCAGGACTTAACGCCCCGTTTCAACAATGAGATTGAGATGTGGCTCGACGATGGCGCGCGTTCCCGGCGGCAATACTGTCGTCGCATCCATCTGTTCGATGATCGCTGGCCCGACGACCTCATTCCCACTCCTGAGCAGGCTGCGTTCATAGATCGGGCAGGACACAAAGCCTTCCGTCTCAGGAAACCACACGTCGCGCGCGCCCGTAATGGCGGACTGTGCATCAGGTCCGGCATCAGGATGTGTCGTGAATGCGGCTTTTTCCACCTTGCCGATCGCCTCGATACGGAAGGTCACGAACTGAACCGGATCAGTCTGTGAGGCAAAGCCGTATTGCGCTTCATGCGTCGCGATGAAGCTGCGGACCATATCGGTCACACTCTCATCACTCATGGAATCGATCGAAACCGGCATGTCCACCGCCAGCTCGTAATTCTGCCCGACATAGCGCATATCCGCGCTCATCCTGAGCCCGCGATCTTCCTCACGGACATTTTCCTGAGCAAACCAATGGTTGGCCTGTTTCAGCAGGTCCCGGAAGATCGACACGATATCGGTGTACATGCGCGGATGCGCGACCATGATCTGCGTGCTTGAAAAATCCGCCCGCAGGTCTGTCAGCAGCAGGCCAAGTGCGCACATCACCCCTGGTGTCAGGGGGATAATGACACGCTTCATGTCCAGTTCCTGTGCCAGACGTACGGCATGCAACGGCCCTGCTCCACCCAGCGCCATCAGGGCATAGTCACGGGGATCATGACCCTTCTGCACGCTGATGACACGCACGGCGCGTGCCATGTTGGCGGTCACGACCGAGATGATGCCCTGCGCCGTCGCCATCACGTCCATGCCAAGCTCCCCGGCCAGAAGACCAATGCGCTCCATGGTCAGATCCCGCCGGATCGCCATACGGCCGCCCAGCAGGAATTCCGGATTGAGAGTCTGCAATGCGACGTTGGCGTCGGTTGTGGAGGGTGTGAGGTTGCCCTGATCGTAGCAGACGGGTCCGGGGAAAGCGCCGCAGCTCTGGGGGCCAACCTTCAGCAGGCCGCCATTGTCGCGATAGGCCAGCGAGCCGCCCCCTGCACCGACCGTATGGATATCCAGCATGGGCGCCTTGACCGGATAACCATGCACTTCCGCTTCACCGGTCAGACGACAGGTGCCATCCTTCAGTAGCGCAACGTCCGTGCTGGTTCCCCCCATGTCAAAGGTGATGATGTTGGGGATGCCGATGACGCGTCCGATGGCCTGCGCCGCGACAACACCAGTGGACGGCCCCGAAAGAACCGTTCGCACCGGCAGGGCGCGCGCCAGATCGAAACTGATGACACCACCATTGGACTGCGTAATCCGGGGCGCAACCGAGAGACCCAGTTCCAGAAGACGCGCACCCAGGCGGGCAATATAGACTTCCATGACCGGGCCGAGATAAGCGTTCACCGCCGTCGTCGAAAAGCGCTCATATTCACGGAACTCAGGTGCGACCTGATAACTTGCGCAGGTAAAGGCCTCGGGAAACTCCTCCCGGACGATCTCATAGGCACGGCGCTCATGCTCCGGCTTTATGAATGCATACAGAAAGCCGATCGCCACCGCCTTGACGCCTGCTTTTTTCAGGGCCCGTGCCGCATCGCGCACGCTTTCCTCATCAAGCGCGACTTCCACCGTGCCATCATGCCGCACCCGTTCCGGCACCTCGAACCGCAGGGCCTGAGCCACCAGGGTTTCCGGCTTGTCTTCCTGCGTATCATAGAGGCTCGGACGCTGCTGGCGGCCAATCTCCAGAAGATCACGAAAGCCATCCGTGGTGATAAACCCTGTCAGCGCGCCCTTGTGCTGGATGAGCGCATTCGTGCCGACAGTCGTCCCATGGCCCAGAAAACTGATCTCCGAAGTTTCGGCCGAAACCGTTTTCAGTCCTTCGGTGATGCCGGTCAGAATTCCGCGTGACGGATCATCCGGCGTCGAAGAGACTTTCCAGATCGCAAACCTTTTCGATTCCGTATCATAAAGACAGATGTCACAGAACGTTCCACCAGAATCGACACCAAGTCTCCACGCCATTTTCCGCTCCGCTCATTGATTGCGTCGTGATCTGTTGAGGATACCCACCTCTTTCGGCGCGGAATAAGACCCGTTTTGAAATAACAGCTATGCCAAGACACGCCGCAAAGAGTCATGGCACGTCTTGTCATCGATAAAAAACGACCCTGTTTTCAGTTCGAGGACGAAAAAAGATGGCGCCGAAGGTCATTCCCGTAAAATCGGATGAAAACCTGCCCGAAGCGGTCGATGTCGTCGTAATCGGCGGCGGCATTATCGGCGTGACGACCGCCTTTTTCCTGGCGCGCGCAGGCGTTTCCGTTGCGCTCTGCGAAAAAGGCGTTATCGGGGGCGAACAGTCGAGCCGCAACTGGGGCTGGACCCGCGTCATGGGGCGCGACGAGCGTGAACTCCCTCTGGGAATGAGCAGTCTCAATCTCTGGCGTGAGATGAACAGACTGACCGGACGCGAAACCGGCTTCCGTCAGTGTGGCATCCTCTATGCCTGCGATAATGAAAAGCAGCTCGACGAATTCCGGAACTGGAAAGATATCGCCGACCGGTACCAAATCCAGACAACACTCATGGATGGTGCCCGGACGGCCGAGATGGCAGCGGGATCACAGCGCGCCTTCCAGGGGGGTCTCTTCTGCGCAACGGACGGCCGGGCTGAGCCGACAATGGCTGCATCGGCTGTCGCCGAAGCCGCGCGGGAACACGGCGCGGCCATTCTGACGCATTGCGCCGTCCGTGCCCTGGATCGGCAGGGCGGCCGGATCTCGGGCGTCGTGACCGAACGCGGACGCATCAGATGCAGCACCGTCGTTCTCGCCGGGGGGGCGTGGTCGCGGCTTCTCGGGGGGAATGAAGGCATCAATCTTCCCTCGCTCAATGTCCTCGGCAGCGTCATGCGCGTGGACAATGTGGAAGGCGCTCCAGAAGAAACAGTAGGCGGCAGCGACTTTGCCTTCCGGCGCAACATTCAGGGCGGCTACAATATCAGCCGCCGGAACGCGAGTGTTTCGGAAATCACCCCCGATTCCTTCCGTCAGCTGCGCCAGTTTGCCGGCTCCTATCTGAAGAACCACAAGGAACTGCGCCTGCGTCTGAGCCGCGCGTTCCTGGACGAATGGAGAATGGAGCGTCGCTGGACACCCGACAGTGTCACGCCTTTCGAAAAGATCCGCACACTGGACCCCGAGCCGTCGCACGGCCTGCTGGAAGAAGCCGCACGGATCATCAAACGCGATTTTCCGCCCTTCCGCACCATGCGTGAAGTGGAACGATGGGGTGGGATGATCGACGTCACGCCCGATGCCGTACCCATCATCGACCGTGCCGAAAAAATTCCGGGGCTGGTTCTGGGAGTTGGTTTCTCCGGTCATGGCTTCGGTATCGGACCAGGTGCCGGAAAGCTGTTGTCCGAGATTGTCCGGAACGTGACGACCTCTGTTGATCCGGCCCCCTTCAGTTTCACACGTTTTGGCTAACCTTTCCTGTCTTCTCTCACTATCCTGACGACGCATCGGAGATCCTGCATCATGACCTCTTTCCAGCGCATCGCCCTCGACCCTGTCACCGTCGAAATCATCGGAAGCGCGCTCGCTTCCGTTGTGGAAGAGATGGGCGAGGCTCTCGTCCGCACCAGTTATTCAACGAACATCAAGGAACGCCGCGACTGCTCCACCGCCCTGTTCGACCAGTTCGGTTACACGCTGTGTCAGGCCGAACACATCCCGATGCATCTGGGATCGTTCATCGAATTCATCCCCCTCGTCATGGACCGCTATCCCGCAGACCAGATCGAGCCGGGCGACGTGTTCATCGGCAATGATGCCTTCGTGGGCGGCGGTACGCATCTGCCCGACATCGTGCTGGCCGAACCGATTTTCATGGCCGGGGCGCTCGTGGCCTGGGCCATCAACACGGCACATCATTCGGATTTCGCTGATCGGGGTGATGCCCACATCTTCCAGGAAGGCATTCGCATCCCGCCGATCAAGCTCTACAAACAGGGTGTTCTGCAACAGGACGTGCAGGACCTGATCCTCCTGAACTGTCAGGTGCCGGACGAGCGCATCTCCGACCTTCGCGCCCAGATGGCTGCAAACCGGCTCGGTGTCAGCCGTTTCAAGAGCCTCTGCACGAAATACGGCGTTGACGTCATGATCAGCGCAGGTCTGACCCTTCAGGATTATGCCGAACGCAAGATGCGCGCGGGCATCGCAGCCATTCCGGATGGCACCTACACGGCCTCCGATCTGTTCGAGACCATCGACCATCCCGAGATCATGGAAATCGGCTGCCGGATCACGATTACGGGCGATGAAATGACCCTCGCCTTTCAGAGCCCGCCGCAGGTCCGCGCCAATCTCAACATGACGCGTTCGGCTCTGCTGGCCACCGTGTATTACGCCATAAAATCGATCGTCGATCCGACGATCCCGCCCAATGCCGGTCTGGCCCGCCCGCTGCATGTCGAGGCTGAATCCGGAACCCTGCTCTGCTGCGCCCTTCCCGCCGCCGTCATGGGACGGATTTCGACGTGCCAGCGTGTTGTTGATGTCATCATGGCAGCACTGGCCCCTGTCTGCCCCGAAAGCATCACCGCAGCGACCAATGGCTGCGTCGGCTCTGCAACCTTCAGCGGAACACGCAAGGGCAGCAACAAGTTCTGGATCTATCTCGAGACCATCGGCGGCGGGTCCGGTGCGCGCTACAACAAGGATGGTCTGGACGGCGTTCAGGCGCATCTGACCAACACCTCAAACCTGCCCATCGAAGCGCTGGAGACGGAATACCCGCTGACCCTGCTGCGATACGAACTGGTCGAAGGCTCAGGCGGAAACGGCAAATTTACCGGCGGCCGGGGCCTTCGTCGCGTTTACCGGGCAGAAGAGGAATGTTACGTTTCCACCAGCATGTCCCGCCTCTCGACGGCACCCTGGGGACTGAATGGCGGCGGTCCGGGCGGTATGGCACAGGTGAAATGCACGGCGCCGATGGTCCGTGGCAATGCCACACTCGCTCCCTCGGATATCGTGGAAATTGTAACCCCCGGCGCGGGCGGCTACGGAACACCGGACGCTCTCTGACCCCAAACGAGGAGATCACATTATGTCGGAACAGTGCTCTCCCCTTCCCTCCGGGCGCGTTGCCCTGATCTCGGGCGCGTCCCGAGGGATCGGCCGCGCCATTGCGGAACGTCTTGCAGATCAGGGCTGGCGCATCAGCGCCGGCATGCGGGACGTAGATGCAAGCTGGCTTCCAGCACCCCATCTGACCTGTCCGTATGATGCTGCGGATCCAGCTTCAGAAGAGGCCTGGGTGGCAGAAACGATACGTGTGTTCGGCCGGATCGATGCCGTGATCCTCTCAGCAGGCATCATGATCCCCGGGTCGATCCTTGAAACCGACGACACCGATCTGGAGCGTATGTTCCAGGTCAACGTCCGCTCTCCCACACGGCTGGTCCGAGCAGCATGGAGCGCCCTTGCGGCTGGCGGCCGGGGGCGCGTCGTGCTGCTGTCCTCCATGTCGGGAAAGCGCGTCAAATCCGCGCGATCGAGCACTTATGCCATCACGAAATTCGCCACGTCCGGCCTTGCCGCCGCAATCCGGCGCACGGGCTGGGACAGCGGAATCCGTTCCATCGTGGTCTGCCCCAGCTTCGTCGCCACAGATATGACGCGGGACATCGCAGGCTGGACACCGCAGGACATGACACAGCCTGCCGATATCGCTGTCATGGTCACAACAGCGCTCGACCTGCCCAACACGGCCAGCGTTTCCGAACTCTGCTTCACCTGTCAGGATGAAGACATGGCCTGATCGCAGGTCAGGGGACGATCAGAGCCCCGCCGTCAGGACAGGAACTCGATATAACTTCTAATTTTCTCGACGATCTGTCCGGTCTCGTGGTCAGACAGTTCATCCGTCGGTTTGGCAACGGTCACCGCCGCCCGGCATGTCCCGTCTCCTTCGAGGATGGGCAGGGAAATACCGGATATGCCCTGGATCACTGCGTTACGTCGGGAATCGTAGCCCGCCTCACGAACGTGATCCAGAAGATCCTGCAAGGCCTCAAGATCAACATTCAGTTCCTGATAGCGCGATGCGTTCGCCTGCAGGATCGCCAGCTGGTTGTCCGGGTCCTGATTCGCCAGAATGACCGTGCTTCCCATGCCATAACCCAGCGGCAGACGCCCCCCCAGCCCGTCATGACCCAGAACGGGCAGACGGCTGTCGGTGATGTACATGTCGGTAATGATCGCATCCAGACCCGTACGTTCAAGCAGAAACGCCGAGGCCCTGAACTCCCGCCCCAGCAAGGCGAGATAGGGCTTCCACTGCCGGATACGCTCCACGGGATTTGTCCTGAACCGTCCCAGCGCCAGAGCTGCCGGGCCGAGACGATAGCGGCCCCGCTGGGCCGCCTGCACAACCAGACCATGTCTTCGCAAGGCCTGCAGGGACCGGTGGACGGCCGATTTTTCTGCTGAAACAAGCTCGGCCAGTCGGCCCAGCGCCAGTCCCTGCGGCCCGTGTTCGTTCAGAATCATGAGAAGCTGCGCGGCGCGATCGGAGTTCTGGGAATACTGGACCTGTTTCGCAGCGGGGGCATCCTGTACCCGCGTCTTTCGCGTCGATGCTCTCTCCTGGACGAACGACACCGATGTCACCACGCTATGTTCCTTCAATGGGGCGTTCCGGATGCGTGCCCGAACAGCAGACCGCACCGATCATCCCCGCAATGAATGGCAGAAGAAGAGCCATGGACCAGCTTCCTGTCATCCTGACGATATACACCATGACGATTGGCGCAACACCACTGGCCGCATTTCCCCAGAACGTCGTCCATCCGGCCACGATCCCCGCCTGCCCGGACGTCAGGTCCTGAACGGAGGTCCAGATGGAAATCTGGCTGAGCCCGGAACAGCCCAGGGCAAGTCCGAAAATCACGATCATGCCCGTCACATTCTGTACATGATCGCCAACCAGAACCAGCGTACCGCAACAGAACGTCCCGATCATGCCCATAGGCGTCCGGGCCTTCCACACGGACCGCGTCCGCCTGAGCACAGCATCCGCAATCATGCCGCTCAGGAAAACGGACACGTAAAGGAAGGCCCATGGCAGGGAATACAGCCATCCCATCGACGTAAACTGAAGATGCCGGTGATCCATGAGATAGAACGGCATCAGCGTCAGGAAAAAGGACTGGATGGTCAGCAGACACATGTAATGAAGGCCGATGAACCAGAACTGCCGTGAGCGCAGAAACCGTTTCATGGGCACACGGTCTGCCGCCGGCTTCACGTCTTCGACCGTCGGCTCCTCCGTGGCCGGCCGATCACGCATGAAGATGCTCCACAGGCAGCTCCAGATCACGCCCCCCACGCCAAAGACGTAAAACCCCAGCTTCCAGGAGTAATGCGCCGTCATCTGCGTCAGCATCGGACCACCGATCACCGATCCCAGATAGAGAAAACCCAGAAGAACCGCGTTCGCCCGCGCCCGCCGCCGGGGCTGGAACCAGTTGTTGATGGTCACGATGCTCGAAGACCAGTCAGGAGACTGTCCGACCCCCATCGCAAGACGGATCAGCAGGAAGCTGGCAAACGAACTGCCCATGGGCGTCAGGATCGTTGCGACCGACCATGCGAGACAGCCGACAAACAGACATTTTCTGGGGCCGTAACGGTTCACCAGGGCGCCGGCCGGAATCTGAAGCAGCGCGTAGGTCCACAATACGCTGGCAATGATGATGGAAATCTGGACGAGGGAGAAACCGAATTCCGCCTGTATCCGGGGCGCTGAAAGCGTCATGGCCTGGCGGTCCAGCGACATGAGCAGATTGATCGGCGCCACCAGGGCAAAAAGGATGACCCAGCCACCGCCCCAGGACGTCCGGACAGGACGCATCCCGAATTCGTCGACAAGACCCGCGTCAATTTCGCTCAAACTGCCCTGCCTCCCCGGTCGTTCCCCTATCATGTTGGTTCCCTTCCGAAACGTTAAGGACAACAGTATGCAATTTCCTGATGTGCGACCAGTATATCAGTTATACACCCGCCCCGGCCGTCAGAACGATTTACCTGCAGTTTTTGAATAACAGCTATGTGTTGGATTCCGGCGCCCTTCAGAAGATGCTTTCAAAATCGTAACGACAGCAACCCCGCTCCACCGATCGCAAACCGCTGCGAGCCCTGAAACCGGAGATCATGTCAGTGGCATCTTTCACATTCTCCAGACGCCTGTCGGCAACCACACTCCTGTTTGCAGCCAGTGCGATGTCCCCCATCGGCGCCCAGGGGGCCACATCCTCCGCGAAGAGCATCCGGCCTCACAGCGGACATAGCGCTCCCCCTGCATCCCATCCGGCGCCTCACAGAGCGGCAGGTGTGGTCAAGGTGCAGTCCGATCCTGAACAGATCCATGTCTCCGCCGGACGGCGCATGGCGGGCGGATTCATGAAACGTCAGGTCGCCCCGGAGTCCACAAGCTCCATCACGGCGGCTGCCATTGCACGCAAATCCGCCATCGCCTCGCCGTTGCAGCTCGTCTCCACCCTGCCGGGCGTCAATTACGGCACGCAGGATGCGTTCGGCCTGAGTATCCGCAACACGATCAGCGTCCGCGGCTTCCAGCAGACACAGCTGGGTTATACAATCGAAGGTATTCCGGGCGTCGATCAGGCCTATTACAATCCCTATACCGAGAGCTATGCCGACAATGAGAATCTGTCTGACATCACGCTGATTCCCAGCACGTCCCGGATCAACGATCCCGTTCAGTCCTCCTCGGGCGGTGAACTGATCGAAACCGTGCGGGATCCTTCAGAAAAAGCCGGCGGAATGGTCTCCTACGCAGCGGGGTCTTACCGCTCACAACGCGTCTTTGGACGGCTCGACAGCGGCTATATCGGTCATTCCGGTATCCGTCTGTTCGGTTCCGCGTCCTATACCGCCGCGGACATCTTCGCGGGTTCCGGGCGCAGCAACAAAACACATGTCGACTTCAAGGCGCTCAAGGAGTGGGGCTCCATCGGGCGCAGCAGTCTGTTCGTTTCTTACGACGCCTGGAAGAATGCACGCAGCAACCCCTATACGCTCGCAGCCTACGAAACCGCTGCGAAGACGAACAATAATTTCTCCGTAGGAAACTATGCTTCCACTTATACCCCTGGAGTGACGACCAACTACTGGAAGAACTACCTTTATCACCGTAACAGCATTCTGATTTCATTCCAGAACGAATTCTCGCTCGCACATCACCTGAACCTGCATGTCACGCCCTATTTCCACTGGAATTTCTCCAACAGCCCCGGCCAGACTTCGCTCAACCCCGCCTCCCTTTACTCGGGAGACCAGCGCGTCACTCTGGATACGTCCAGCCTGACGCTCGTCAACGGACGCGTCAACGGTCTGGCGAACACGGCGCAGCGCGAATACGAGACAGGCGTCAACACCTATATCCAGTATGATCCGATCCACAGCAATCACCTGATTTTCGGCTACTGGTTCGATCACTGGAACATGGATGCAACATCCGGTGTGACGCCTCTGGATATTAACGGAAACGCACCCAGCTATATGGGCAAGGACCTGCTTTACGGAACGAATGGCAGTCTCATTGCGGGCGCAAAATATCAGATGTCCACGATGATCAACAACTTCTACGTTTCGGACACGCAAAGCTTCTTTGATGACAAGCTGAAGATTACTGCCGGCGTGAAGGAGATGATGTTTTACGTCTCCGGGACCAACCAACTTGCCGGGCCACAATACCATTTCTCTCAGGCCATCACGCAACCCATGCCGCGTGTCTCGGTTTCGTATAATATCAACAAGGAAATGCAGGTCTATATCAACGGAACAACCAACGCACGGCCTCCTGTTCCGCTGTCGACCTATCCCAACATCTACAGCACCGCAACGGGAGCCATCTCCCAGAGCGGCTCGAACAATGCCCGTATGGAATACACGATCAGCGAGGAACTGGGCTTCCGTTACTACGGCGCTTTCAATTTCGACGCGGCATTTTTCAACGCCAACCTGACGAACCACCAGGTCACGACCCAGGCCTTCATCAACGGGGCCTCAACCAACACCGCCATCGCGGCAGGCGGCCAGACCGTACGCGGCGTGACGGCAGAAGCATCCCTTCATCCGTTCTACGGCTTCGCGCCTTATGTGAACGGGCAATATCTCCATTCCACGATGGACAACAACTTCAACACGGCCTCGGGAACCCTGCGCACTGCCGGAAAAATCGCGGTTTTCAGCCCGAAATTCATGGCCAATGTCGGCGTGATGTACACAAAGGGACCGTTCTTCGCCAACGTAACGTTCAAATATGTTGATTCCCAGTACTCGACCTTCATGGACGATCAGTCGATGCCTGCCTACAAGACAGTCGATCTGGGGCTGGGTTACCATTTCCCGAAATGGTTTGTCCTGCATGAGCCAGTCCTTCGTCTGAACTTCATGAACCTGACGAACAAGGCCTATCTTGGCGGCATCAGTACTGTCACCACCAATGCACGCCCAACACGCGCCACGAACGGTCAGATCGTCGCAGGCTCGACACCCGCTTACTTCCTCGCAGCCCCCATGACCTTTGTCATCAACATCTCGTCTTCCTTCTGAGCGAAACCGGAACGCTTCACCCCGGGATCAGAACAATATTTTACGCCGCCCTGCGAGGAACCCTCGCAGGGCGGCATTTTATTTGCTTCCGCTGACAGATAACCGCGTCCCAAATCGCCGGACGCACCGCTTTACCAATCAATCAGGACCGAACCGTGAGGGCCTTTTGGCAATTACATGGCATCACGCCTGCAAGGAGACGTGATGCCATAACGATCCTTTCGCCTTCAGACCGTGTCTATACCTTTCTGGATGCTCATGCTGTCCAGCCGGCTGACCGCACCATCCTTCCGATGCGCCAACTGCCAGACGATGACGCCCATTCCGCCCAGAACACAGACAACAAGCGAAACAGTGCCCCATCCGCCAGAACGGGCGAATATCATCTCATATCCAACCGGGGCAGCCGAAGAGGCAAGATTTCCTGCCAGAGCTACAGCCCCGGCCGCAATGGCTGCTCCCCATTCAAAACGCTGCACCTGCGTCCAGGTCAAAACCTGACAAAGTCCGATGGACAGCATGCACACGGCAAACAGCCCCAGACACATCACGATATTGCTGCACAGGATACCGCCTCCTAGCCCGAGCGCGGCAATAACGATTGCGATGCATCCCATATATGTCTGCTGTCGCAGTCCGAATGACGGGTAAGCCTTCTTCAGACTTCTGATACCCGCGCCCCACCCGATCGCAGCCACATACAGAACCAGCCAGGGCAGCGAAAAGACATGACCTGCCGTCGTCGCACTCAGCGCGAAACGGTTCATGACGAAATGGGAAAAGGTCACGTGAAAGAAGCTCTGCATACAGCAGACGATGCCGTAAAACAGGGCAACGGGCATGACGCCCAGTAACCTGCGAATGTCAGGCCGTTTTCCGGAATTCACGTCTTCCCTGACCTGCCGGGGCGGCTCCAGCGATGCCCCCCCATACAGCACAAACACGAGGACACTCACGGCCATTCCCACCAGTCCGAAGATCTGGAAACTGCCTCGCCAGCCCGCAAACCCCATAAGCCAGGCAGTCAGCCATCCGCTGGCGGAATAACCAATGTACAGAGATCCAAGCAGAACCGAATTTGCGGCTTCACGGTCCTTTTCTGAAAAAAGAAGCTTCAGGGCGAGGATCGACGCCACCCAGTCCGGCGCCTGACCAATCCCAAGGGCAATCCGGGCGGCCGCGAACTGCCAGAGGGAATGTGGAAGCCCGGTTGCGAGCGTCGCGATTGACCACAGCAGACAGGCCCCGAAAAGCGCCCAGCGGACCCCGATCTTTTGAACAAACCAACCCGCTGGCAGCTGCAGAAAAGCATAGATGGCCGTTGCGGTCGTAATCAGCGCCGCCATCGCAACGGCACCAATCTGCAGATCCGCACGAACAAGAGGAGAGCATACGGTCAGGGCATTTCTGTCGACACCCAGCAGAAAGTTGAGTGGCGCAATAATCAGCAGGAGAATGGCCCATCGGTTCGCGAGAAGTCCTGACCGTAGCAAACTCATGAAGTCCCTCCAGAAAAATGGTCTGTTACATGCTCTGTTTTCAGAAATCCGTGGACAGGTTCATCATGACGCCAAGAGGAGCGGCCATGTAATACGCAGGCGTACCGGCTGCGATGGTCGTACCGTAAACGCCCCGCATGGATTTCGCTGTACCAACGACTGTTGCGACGGAGCTGAGATACCGGACATTGGTCAGATTGGTGAAGTTCAGACTCAGCGTCGCATTATGCAGTGGCCCGTAAGACGGGAAATGATAACCAAACCCCAGATCCACCGTCTTGTAAGCCGGCATGCTCTGGTTATTCATAAAGGTCGAATACTGGGAATCAACCCACTTGAAAGACAGATTGGCGTAATAGGGGCCATTCTGGTAATTCAAGCCGATATTTGCCATGAACTTGGGAGATTGCACCGCAATCTTGCCAGCCGTGGGCAGTGCATCATTTCCGACCTTGAAGTTATTGTCCATCGTGGCATGCAGGAACTGTCCGTTCACATAAGGAGCCAGCCCCCAGTATCTATGGCCGGCAATTTCAGCCGTTACACCCCGCGCCGTCTCACCACCCATGGAAATGGCCTGACTGACCTGCGCCCCATTGATGGAGACAAGCGTCGAAACCTGATGGTTCGTAATATTCATATTGAACAGGGCTAGTGAGAAATTGAGTACGCCATGATAGCGAAAACCCAGTTCCTCGCTGATCGCGTATTCAGGCTGCTGGGACTCATTCCCCACCTGGGACAGCTTACCCGTCGAGACCGAATACAGGTTAGGGTAAGTATTCGCCGGCATCGGCACACGCGTATTGGTCGTCGCATTCAGGTAAACCTGCATTTCCCGATTGGGCGCATAGGACACACTCAGCCGCGGCATCGGACGACTGAAACTGGCGGCATAATGATACTGTGACCCCGGCGCCTGATTGGTGCCCGAAAGGTTGAAAAGCATTTCCTTGAAACCACCAGCCACCTTCAGCTTGTGATTCAGAAAATCCTGTGAATCAGTCACATACAGGGAATGAAGGTTGTAGGATTCCTGATAGTGCGACCCGGCGACGACGTCGCCATCAGTCGTCTTCAGAACATATTTTCCAAAGTCGTTTTCTGTCTCGCCATACTGGTTCATGGGCGCCAGTCCACCAAGCGTCGAGATATTCCAGTGTTCATACCAGTACCCGACAGTCAGACGGTTCGTATTCGAAACGTCATAATCACCGTACAGATTCATACCCGTCGTGTAAATATTCTGAAGCGTATTGGTCATGGCCGAAAACCGGGTTTTCCCGGCATCGGTAAAATAAACTCCGTCCGTATTGACCGAAACCTTCTGGTTCCCATTGTAGATGCTGCTCGTTGACAGGGTTGTCTGCCCCGCAGCATCGCTCTTTTCCCATCGCATGTATGGCGTCAGGTGCAGACGGAGCCGGTCCGTAACCTGCCACCAGTTCTGAAAGGATGCCATGACATCCTGATATTTGTAGATATTCGGCTTCCAGTAATCCGTCGTCTGCCCGGGAGTATAGGTTCCCGAATAATTCAGCGCAGAAAAACCGTCGGCACGGTCATTGGCACTTTCCCATCCCGACAGGGTTACAGGCTTGGAGCGTGCGATGTACCAGTCATCAAAAGAGAAAAACAGTGAACTGCGCGCCTTGTCTTTCCACTCCTTGACAGCCTTGTAATCAATATGGGTGCGATGACTGCGGCCACTTCCCGAAAAATTGTCAGAGCCGACATAGGAATAGGAACCGAACATCTTCAGTCCCGTATTGCCAATATAGCCGGAATCCGCACGGACAAAGACCCGCTGCGCCCGATAGGAACCGGCCGCATAACCGATATGACCGCCCATCTTGTCGGATGGGTCGCGGATGGTTTCGATCAGTTCACCACCTGTCGCCGTGGCAACCGGATCGTACAGGCGCGACGTTCCCTGAAGCACCGTCAGATCGGATACGTTCTCATTATCGGCCCAGGTCTCGATATAGGGCTGGTAGTAAACCATATCGATGCCGGGCATGCCTTCGACAACCCAGCCGATTTCCGTCTGGTTCAGACCGCGGATATTGAAGTTCTGCCGGTTCGACAGCCCGAAAGTATCGGACGTACCATAATTGACGCCCGGAAGATTCTGGATGATCTGTAACGGGCTGGCCGCTGCGGCCTGCTGCGCAATATAGGCGGCCCCCACTGAACTGCGGGATTCCGGCGCAACCTGTTTTTTGAACCGCCCACCGGCAAACCGCGCCACAGCATGGACCTCGACAGCCTCGGCATCTCCCGAGGCGTTGATGCCAGCAGAAGACGAAGGTTTTTTCTCCGGCTTCTGTGCCGCAGGTTGCGACGCCGCCTGCCCGGATCTGGACTGGCTGCTTTTCCCGGGCGCTTTCTGCGTCTCCCCTTCGGCAGCCAGAACATCTGACAGCGGACTGAGTATCGAGCAGCCAAGCAACGCAAATGACAGACAAAGACGAGAACGAGACACTTCATTTGGTCGAAACATCGGTCTTTACTCCTGGATCATTTGATTTTGTTGTTATTTCGTAACATTTAAGCCGCAATAAACCGCCGCTCCACTCAGAACTCAGCGCGTTCTGCAGCCTGCAGGATATCTCCATAATCCCGGAGAGCCTGCTCGCGCGTCAGCACTCCGTTTTTCAGGTCCCGCACAAGCGCCGAAACAGGCCGCATTTTTGCAGAGCCGAAGCCACCCCCGCCGGGCGTCGTGAAACGCACGGTGGTCCCGGCATCCAGCACCAGTCCATCGACCTTGGACGACATTTCCTGCACAGAGCCGTCCCGTTGCAAAACCAGCGCACCGACCTGCCCCGTCCCGCCGCCATGCACCCCGTCAGCCCCGAATTTATGCGAGTCGGAACGGACCGAAAGCACGGTCTCGTCAGCCAGAACCCGCAACTGCCGCACAATCCCCAATCCGCCGCGATAATGCCCGTTCCCGCCGGAGTCGATCGCCAGGCCATACTCCTCGACCAGTAGCGGAAATTCGATTTCCAGAACTTCACTCGGCATGTTCAGACTGTTGGTGACGTGCACCTGAACGGCGTCCATGCCGTCATGACCGGCGGTTGCGCCTGCCCCGCCCCCGATCGCTTCTGCATATACATAATACGCCCCGCTGCCGGGATGTCTGCCGGAAAGCGAGATCACGGGAAGCACATCATGGCTTGAGGCGATGACCTGCCCGGTCGGAAGCAGACCGCGAAAGGCTCCGAAAACCGCCCGGGCGACTTTCTGGCAGGTGATGCTCCGCGCTCCACAGGCCGCAGGGTAATCCGGGGAGACGATGCTGCCGGGCGGCGCCAATATCGTTACGGCGTCAAACAGGCCGCTATTAGGCATCAGCTCCGGATCGAGCAGCGCTTTCACGCAGTAATAGACCGAAGCCTTCAGAGCATTCCGACTGACATTCATCGCACCGACGACCTGCCTGTCAGTGCCGGTAAAATCGACATGAAGCTTTCCGGCCTCGTGCCAGACAGTCACCACGATCCTTACGGGACTGCCTTTTCCCGTCCCGTCATCGTCCAGCCGGCTTTCAAACGTACAGCGCTTTTCAGGCAACGCAGCAACATGCCGGATCAGGCGATGCGACGTATAGGACAGCAGGTCCCGTACCGCAGAGCGAACATTCGCGATGCCCATCCGCTCGAACAGGGCGCGCGTCTGCTCCGAACCCAGCCGGTTGACCGTCACCTGGACGCGCAGATCGAGCGCCCGCTCATCCGGAAGGCGGGAATTGGCAGCGATCACGGCCAGCAGGTTCCCGTCCACCTCCCAGTCGCGGGCGATCCGAACGACCGGGATGCGAATTCCCTCTTCAAAAATGCTTTTTGCTCCGGCCGCGATCGAGCCGGGAACAATGCCCCCCACATCCGTGTGATGCCCGATATTGGCGACGAATGCGACGACAGCCCCCTCAAGGAAGACGGGCGTAACAATGGCGATATCCGGCAGATGCGTCCCGCCAGCCAGATAGGGATCATTACAGATATAACTGTCGCCATCGCGCATGTCGGCAATGGCGACACAGGCCAGTGTCGTCTCCAGAGCCCCCAGAAGAGACCCCAGATGCAGCGGGATATGCGTTCCCTGCGCCAGAAGACGCCCCTCCGCATCGAAGATGCCGACCGAAAAATCGCGTCTTTCCTTGATCTGTGCCGAAAAGGACGACTTCATCATGTGAATCGCCATGACTTCGGTAATGGACAGCAGCCGGTTGCTGAACACTTCCATTTCCACGCTGTCAGCGGGTCTCGAAACCTCGTTCATCGTGTCTTTCTCCCCTGATGGCTGCATCAGAATTCATCGTCGATGATGATGTTTCCGTAGCGGTCGATGCGCCCGGTCTGACCGGAGAGCAGAACCGTGGTCGAACTCATTTCCTCAAGGATGGCCGGGCCGATGATCACCTCGCCAGCCGCCAGGACATCACGGCGGTAGACGTTCAGCGCCTGCCATCCAGCCGGCCCCAGATAGACCTCGCGTCGTTCCTTGAACGCCTCGGCCAGCGTCTTGCCGCTCGTCAGAAGAGCCGGACTTTCCTTGGCAATCGTCCCGACAGCCTGAACGGCCACGCTCACGATCACGACCTGACGGTTCGGGAAGCACGTTCCATACGCCGCCCTGTGCGCGTGATGGAACGCCTCGCGGAACGCCTCCACTGAAGGGATCGGCGACAGATCCACGCTGACCGGAATTTCATGGTTCTGCCCGACGTAATACGCATTGACCGTCGCATTGAAGAGCCGTGCGGAAGCCGCAATTCCCTCGGTCTGCAGCCATACATCGCCCCTGCGGACGAGGGTTTCGAGGGTCTCGATCGTGACCGACCAGCCATCTTCATCCGCACGTTCCAGAAGCGTCCGGGTGAAGTCGAGGCTGATGTCCGACATCAACGTGCCACGGGCACACATCGTGCCGGGTTCGCGTGGAATGATGATCCGCCGGATCTCGGCCTCGCGCGCAACCTCAGTCGCATGAAGAGGGCCGCCGCCGCCAAAGGCGAAGAGCGCAAGCTTGCGGATATCATGCCCCTGCTCGACCGTAACGGCGCGAATGGCACGCGCCATGTTCGCTGCGGCAATCCGGATGATCCCATAGGCGGCTTCATCCAGCGGAATCCCAAGCCTGTCCGCGACATTCCGCTCGACAGTCCGGCAGGCGGCGTCCCGATCCACCGGCAGCCGCCCATCCAGAAGGGACACGGGATTGAGGCGGTTGAGCACGATATTGGCGTCAGTGAGCGTCGGGTTTTCGCCCCCCTTGCCATAGGCGGCCGGACCGGGAACGGCACCCGCGCTTCGGGGCCCGACCTTGAGCCCCCCGCTGGCATCCACATGGGCGATGCTGCCGCCGCCCGCACCGATCACCGTAATGTCCACCATCGGCAGCCGGACAGGGTGCCCGGCAACGTCGCGGCTTCGCGTAAAGCGTGGCTGACCGCCGGAGACCAGCGAAACATCCGTGCTCGTCCCACCCACATCGAACGTGACGATATCGGGAATCCCCGCCAGGGACGAAACGATCGCCGCACCGATCACTCCCGCTGCCGGACCAGAGAGGCATGTCGCAACAGGAAAGCGCCGGGCGGCCGCCACTGGCAGCAGGCCACCATTGGAGTGGATCGTCATCGGCTCGACACCAATGCCCAGTTCACGCGTATCGGCGCAGAGATGGTCAAGATAATGCGCCATCTTCGGCCCGACACAGGCATTCAGGACCGCGGTCGATGTGCGTTCGAACTCACGGAACTCAGGCAGCACGGCCGAAGATCGCGTGACGTAGAGGTCGGGCCAGCGTTCGCGGATATAATGTTCCGCTTCCTTTTCATGCTCCGGCGCGCGGTAACTGTGCAAAAACGAGATGGCTATGGCCTGCACCCCATCGGCCAGCAGGCTTTCAACCCCCCGCCCCAGTTCCTCCAGATCCAGCGGTTGCAGCACGTCTCCTGAAGCCGTCACACGCTCGCTCACCTCAAGACGATGACAGCGCTCCACCGCCGGCTCGGGCTTTTCCTTATGGAAATCATAAAGATAAGGCCGCGTCTGCCGACCGATCGCCAGGACATCGCGGAAGCCCCGTGTCGTGATCAGACCCGTGGTAACGCCCTTGCCCTCAATGATCATATTGGTGGCAACAGTGGTTCCATGCCCGAGATACGCGACCTTCCCGGCCGCAATCCCCCGTGTCTCAAGGATCGTTCTGATCCCCGTCAGAATGGCTTCGGACGGATCATGCGGGGTGGAGGGTGTCTTGAAATAGGACAGCTCCCCACCCTCAGCCTCCGAGACCGTAAAATCGGTAAACGTTCCGCCGACATCTATTCCTATCCGGACCATGGGAGCCTCCGTTGACAGACTGTTTTCAGTATTCGGGTTCTTTCCAGACATCATGCGAACCTCAGGCCAGAAGACGGGCGACATCGAAGGCGCCGATATCGTAACGGGACCGACCGTGCATGATGCAGTCGGCGATGATCTCCCCGACCAGGGGAACAAGCTCGAACCCGTGGCCGGAAAATCCGAATGTATGGAAGACGCCGGGAACACATGCGGACGGCCCGATGACCGGCAGAAGGTCTGGCGTCTTTCCTTCCAGCCCCGTCCAGGCCCGCACGATCTGGACGTTCCGGATGGCCGGAAACAGCGCCTGCGCCGCTGCTGCCCCCCGAGACAGGGCACGAAAATCAACCTGCGTTGACCCCTTTTCCAGATCGGCCCAGCCCTGGATCCCGCCGCCGACAACCAGCGTTCCCTGCGACGACTGCTTGAAACTCAGGGGCCGCCCGACCGTACTGAAAACCGGTCCGAACGCCTGCTGCACCCGCTCGGTGACAAACACCATGGACGCCTTGTACCCAAACCGGATGGCCTCACCGACCATCCGGCAGACCTGACCGCCCCAGGCACCTGCCGCATTGACAACATGGCGCACAGCCCAGTTTCCCGCATCCGTCACCACGCGCCACCCCCCGGCCTCGGGTTCAAGCGCCATGACGGAGACCCCCTCGCGAATGACGGCCCCATGCCCTTCGACAGCCCGGCGGAATGCGGCAATCGTCCGATGGGGATCAGCCGCCCCATCGCGGCGGGCGATGAGCCCCCCGACACAGTGCTCACTGATCATGGGGGCCAGCCGACGCAGTTCCCGGGCGTCGATCAGTTCTTCATGATGGAACCCGAGGTCGCGCGTCCGGGCGGCCCGGGCCGCCAGTGCCTCCATCTCGGCATGACTTTCGGCAACCTTGATCTGACCGCCCGCCCGGAAGCCGCAGTCATCCCCGACAAGCGCATCCATCCGGTACCACCGGTCCAGTGCCTCAAGGGAAAGGGCAATTTCCGCCGGATCGCGCCACAGGGTCCGGACACCCGCCGCCGTCGCGCCCGACGCCCGCCGCCCGATCCATGACCGTTCGAACAACACGACGTCCTGACCCCGCTGCACCAGCGCCAGCGCACAGGCCAGACCATGCAGCCCTCCGCCGATCACGGCCGTCGTGGCCTGCCCGGCCTTCATGACGAAAGACCTTCATCTGCCAGACCCGCCAGATCGCAGAGCCGGACCGGTTTCAGGGGCGGCCGCACCCGGAAGGGCTGGACGTCGCTCATCTGACGCCCCTCGGCAGCGGCAATCAGGGCCGCCACGGTCAGGCCGCACTGTCGCCCCTGACAGGGCCCCATTCCCGCCCGGGTAAAGGCCTTGAGCTGGTTCGGCCCCACGCTCCCCGCAAGCGCCGTACTCAGATCGCGAACCCGCAGTTCCTCGCAGCGACAGACGATCGTGTCGTCATCCGGCGCAAAGATCTCCCCGCGCGGCCGGAAAACCCGATCCAGAAAAGGACGCAGCGCCAAGGCACGCGCGAGAGCCGCCCGACAGGTCTCCTCGGTCATCCCGGGTTCAGCCGGAACTTTCCCCAGCCGTTGCAGGATGCGCAGAGCCGACAGCCTGCCCCGATGGACCGCAGCTTCGGCGCCACCAATACCGGCCGCATCTCCCGCGATCAGGATATCGGGATGGCTGCACTCGCCCCATTCATTCAGAACGGGCCTGTATGCGGCCTGCCCGGCATCCCATTGGATTTCACATCCGAGACTGCGCGCCGTATGCAGCTCGGGCAGCACCCCCTCATGAATCAGCAGAAGAGACGTCCTGATCTCTTCCACCCGTCCGGATGCCGTCCGGTAGCGTACGCCCTCAAGCCGATCCGTTCCCAGAGCCTGAAGATCAACAACACCCGGAACATAGCGTCCGGCACGATGGCGCAGCCCCGCATACCAGGACGCGCCCTTGGCAAGCTCGCCGCTGCTCCGCAGGACGGCCCTGCCTGCAAGCCGCAACGACTCATGCAGAGGAGTGGAAGGCCGGGTATCGAGAAAACCCGCCACCGCTCCCCCCATTCTGATCAACTGATGCGCATAAAGCAGCGCCAGCGGGCCACATCCCGCAATCCAGACAGGCTCCGAAGGAACGCTTCCGGGGTTCTTGAGCAGGATCTGCGCCGCTCCAACCGTCATGACCCCGGGCAACGTCCACCCCCGGAACGGAGCCGGACGCTCCTGCGCTCCTGTCGCGATCAGAACCAGACGCGGGGTAATCACACGTGTCCCCCCAGGACCCGTGACATATGTTCCCAGAGTGGGCTCGATCTGCCAGACGCGCGTGGACGGCCAGTAAACTGCCCCACATTCACGAAACGCCCGGACTGTCGCCAGACCGGAGCAGTACTGCGCCCCCAGCGCCCTGCCGCGGGACGTCCCCGCATTTGCTTCGACCCCACGCCAGATCTGGCCGCCAGGGGTCGGCTGCTCGTCAACGACGACAACCTTCAGCCCCGCGCGCGCCGCAACAATCGCAGCGCTCATTCCAGCCGGGCCGGCTCCCACGATCAGAAGATCCGGCTTCAGCATGACGGCCCCACCTTCCGTGGACCCGTCTGCCGCTGTACCTTCAGACCGGCACGAACAGGCGTCTGGCACGCGCGGACCAGCCCTTCTCCCTCGACCAGCATCAGACAGTCGAAACACACACCCATCATGCAGTACGGAGCCCGCCGGGCACCGGAGACCGGTGTCGTGCGGCTCCAGGAAGCGCCCTCACGCAACAGCGCGGACGCCACCGTTTCTCCGATCCGCGCGATGACCGGATATCCGTCGATCTCGATCGTCACCGTGCTCTCCATCCTGCCCCGGTCATCTTCAAGCAGCCTGAACATTGAACCTCCTGGCACTGAACTGCTGGACGTCATCCCAGCTCCCATATCCGGCGATGCGCTTCGCGAGCCCACGGGCGTGATAGGCCGCCAGCGTCACTCCCGAATGGCAGATGCAGGCATACGCCCCCGGAAACCTGGAACTGTGCTCGTAAATGGGCGCGATATCCGGCGTGATCACGCGTCGGCCGCTCCACTGACGGACGGCTGAAACACGCGCCAGATCGGGAAATACCCTGATGGCGCGGGCCGCCAGACTGGCTGCCGCACCGGCCGTCGTCCCTGTATCGCGGCCAACATTCTCCTTGGTGCCGCCAATCATGATCGTGCCCCCGGCAGTCTGCCGGATGCGGTCGGACGGATAGGGCAACACAGGCCCCACACGCTCCGTCACGAGGATCTGCCCGCGCTGCAAGGTGAACGGCAGCGTCATGCCAAGCGGCTCAGCAAGAACCCGGCTTGCTTCCCCCGCCGCGATCACCACCCGGGCCGCGTGCACGACACCTGTTTTCAGATGCAGCCTGAACTGCCCGCCGCAGACCTCGATCCCATCAACACGTCTGCCGCGATGAACCGTCCCGCCAGCATTCACAAATCCCTGCTGAAGCGCCATCAGCAGACGCAGCGGATTGACATGACCGTCCAGAGCGGAAAAGGCACCCCCGGTAACGTCTTTTCCAAGGCGGATCCCGGGATACAGGCGCTCCAGCTCGCGGCGGGAGAGCATCCCGATTTCGGTCTTCTCCATCTGGCCCGCAAGTCTGGACAGGATCGTCTGCCGGGCTTCGAGTTCCTGATCGCCCAGACAGAACGTCAGACCGCCCTGCCCTGCGAACTCGATCGGAATTCCGCCTGCTTCCTCGATTTCCCTGGAAAAACTGCGCCACTCTTCGACCGCCAGCCGGGACAGACGCTGATAGGCGGGCATGCCCACACCCTTGCTCTGATACCAGACCAGCCCGAAATTCGCCTGGGCAGCGCGCGGATCGCTGTCTCTTCCATCGATCATCAGAACAGAATCCAGATGCGAGGCCAGACCATAGGCAATGGCCGAACCGACAACCCCACCCCCGATGACCACGCAATCAAACATCACATCCCGTCCTTTCGGTACAAGAACGTTGCAGATTCGATTATGAATTGTCTAAGACCGTTTTTGACCCATCCCATTCCGGAAGGTTATGGCCGCGATGAAGCCCCTGAATTTCCGGCAGATCGAACTCTTCACGACCCTGATGGAACAGAAAACCGTCAGCGCGGCAGCCGTAGAACTGAACATCTCCCAGCCAGCGGCCAGCAAACTGCTCCGGCACCTGGAAATTGATACCGGTCTGGAGCTGTTCGAACGCGCAAAAGGGCGCCTGTGGCCCACTGCCGAAGCCAGAACGCTGTATGAAGAAGTGTCCTGCCTTTATCACAGCCTCAACAAGATCGAAGACGTCGTCCAGGCCATCCGGCGCCGCAAGAACAGGGAGCTGGTTATTGGCGTCCTGCCCGCTCTCTCAACAGGTTTTATTTCCCGGGCGGCCGCGCTTTATCTTGAAAAGAACGAGAACGTCTTTCTCAATATCGTTTCCCTGCCCTCAATCGACATCCTGCGTGGCCTTACCAGCAAGACGATTGATGTCGGTGTGATCGGCAGCCAGCAACTGACAGACGGCATCACCTGCGTTTCGCTCATGGAGCGCCCGATGGTCTGCATCATGCCTCGTGGCCACCCGCTTGCAGCACAAACCGTCATCACACCGCATCACCTGACGAACGTCCCGTTCATCTCATTCAGCGTGGAATCGCTGACAGCCCGTCTGGTCCGGGACATTTTCCAGCAGGAAAACGCAACGCTGGACATCGCCCATGTCGTCAACACGGCACCGCTCCTGCTCTCCCTCGTCTCGGCGGGGCTGGGCGTCTCGATCGTGCATCCCTTCTATATCCCCTCGGATGACACGAACATCATTGTCCGGGAGTTCGCACCCGCCGTGCAATTCAGGTTCCGTGTGTGCTACCTGGTCGAGAAGAAATCGGACAGTCTGACCCGCCGCTTCTCGGATATCGTCCGCCTGCTGGATTAAGCCTGAACCTGATGGCCGAACCGCTCCGGGATTGGCGAAGACCTATTCTTCTGAGAAGAAGGTCTAATGAGCAATCCTGTGAAGAAGGTTTCCCCTGAGGTCCACGCCCGTGCGATGCGGTTGGTTCTGGAGCATGAGGGCGAGGTTGATACAGGCAAGCGGGCTGGCGTTCCGCCTGAGACTGCTCACCGGCTCAAGGCACTGGAGCACGAGAACCAGAAACTGCACCAGATGAATGAGATCCTGCCCAAGGCATCAGCGTATTTTGCCCAGGCGGAACTCGACCGCCCATTCAGGAAATGACAGCGTTTGTTGACGAGCTCCGTCAGGGCTACAGGGACAAGCCGATTTGCAGGATGCTGCAGATCGCCCCGTCGGCTTACTATGAGCGGCTCCGAAAACGTCCGAGCCAGAACGGCGATCGGCTCAAAGCAAGCGTGACAAGGTCCTTAAGCCCGAGATTTTGCGGGTTTTCTCGGAGTACTCTGGTGTCTACGGCGTACGGAAGGTTTGTCGTAAGCTGTGCGGGGAAAACGTCACGGCTGCCCGCTGCACTGTGGCCAGACTGATGCACGACCTTGGCCTGTAAGGCGTGATGCGGGGCAAAGCGAAGCGGACAACAATCAGTGACAAGGGCGCTCCCTGTCCGCTCGACCGCGTCAACAGGTAGTTCAAGGCATCGGCGCCGAACCGGCTACGGGTGTCGGACTTCACCTACGTCACGACCTGGGCCGGGTTCGTCTACATCGCATTCGTCACCGACGTGTTTGCCCGATATATCGTCGTTTGGCGCGTCAGCCGGACAGCGCATGCGGGCTTCGTGCTCGATGCCCTGGAGCAGGCGATCCACGCACGCTGCCCGTCAGGCAGTTCCGGACTGGTGCATCATCCGGATCGCAGCTCTCAATACGTCGCCATCCGCTACACCGAGCGTCTGGCGGAAGCGGGGGTCGGAACCGTGTCCGTCGGCAGCGTCGGAGAGAGTTACGACAATGCGCTAGAGCGGTTCCACTTTAATCTGGTTCATATCCAGCGGCTGTAAAGAAACTGGCGCATTGACTGTATGTGAAAGCCGGGAGCAGCGCCCCGACGGTGTCCCACAGAGCACCGACAGTCCGTTCGGCTCTGGCGCGTAGCAAGGCTTTGAGTTTTGAGAAGGCCATTTCGATGGGATTGAAGTCCGGGCTGTAGGGCGGAAGGAACATCAGTTCCGCGCCTGCCTGCTCAATGGCCTTCTGTGCCGCCGGAAGTTTATGCGCCGGAAGGTTGTCCATCACGACGATATCGCCCGGCTTCAGTGTCGGGACGAGAACCCGTTCGACATAGACCTGAAAGATCGTGCCGTTCATGGGACCATCATGCACGAAGGGCGCGGTCAGGCCTGTCAGACGCAGTCCACCGGTGAAGGTCGTGGTTTTCCAGTGGCCGTGCGGCACACCGGCGCGGCAGCGTTCCCCGCGCAAGGCACGCCCGCGCAGACGGGCCATCTTCGTGGAGAGGCTGGTTTCGTCAATGAATACCAGCCGCTGCGGATCGAGATCAGGCTGCAGGGCAAACCAGTCCTGACGTTGTTTCAGGACGTCCTCGCGCTCCTGCTCCAGTGCATGGGCGGTCTTTTTTTGAATGTCCATCCGTGCTGCCGCAGCCAGCGGCTGAGCATGCTACGGCCAATCTCGATGCCACATTCGCTTTGCAGGCGCGCCAGCATCTCGTTGAGCGTAATGTCTTTCTGCATTTCGATCATGCCAGCAATGAACGCTTCATGCCCGTCCAGCCGTGACCCGCGCGGCTTGCCCTGACGACGAGGCGTCCGCTCGCCGCTTTCGCGTTCCCGACGCAGCCAGCGGATCGCTGTCGAAATCCCAACTCCGAACCGTGCCGCAATCGAGCGGGCCGATGCTCCCGCAACTCCAGCTTCCAGAACCCGCTCCCGAAGATCATCACTCAATGCTCGTGCCATCACCGTCTCCATCAACAAAAACGGTGAATCACATTCCCCCTTCAGTGTCACCTCTCGATTCAGAGTTCAGTGGAACTGCTCTAGCTTTAGATTCGATCTGAATCCTTGCCTGGTCGCGGACGCGAGTCAGCGATTCTTTCGAGCCACGCTCTGGCTTCCATTGCAGGGGCAGCGGCAGTTCCGCCAGCGCCGTTGCTGTCGTGATGCCGTGATCCTTGAGCTCTGCGATCTGCATCGAGGAGATGCCCGCCACGAGGCAAAGGTGATCGTCATCTCGGCGTTGCTTGTCGCAGCGTGCGCTCCAATTGCAGATATCGCAGTTTGACGTCGGCTCCGGGTAGGTCTGTCCAAGCTTGTCGGTTCCAATCACTCCAAGCAATCGCTGTTTCACCTGACGATGATAAGCAGCGAAATCGGCAAGCCGATACCGCTCTGGTTCAAAGTCAGTCCAAGGCGGGATGACACTGGCAAAGACCGGCATGGTACCTTGCGCTTCGCCAATGAGCTCGGAGTAGAGGCACAGTTGAAGAACGGTTCCGCCTTTCGTTTCACGGGCGAGCTTGGTGTCAGCGGCTTCATAGGACCAATCTCCGAGGTCGCTTGGCGTATCGACGCGCTGCAGAATGTCAGCACGGCCAGCCCAAGTTCCACCTCGTAGCGCGCCCTGGACGATCACGTCAGCGCCCGCACGCATGGCGGCGATGGTTTGAGCAACGGCTTCTTCGCTGACGTCCACGCCCTCAATCGTAATGCATGAAAGGCCTTGGGCGCGCAAATGGCCCACATAACCCAGTTCGTGCTGCTTGCCGCGGTCCCAGAGCGCTTCGAGAGCTGGATCGAAGAACTTTCGACGCGGAAGTTCACCACGCGCTGCCGCGTAATCCAATTGGGTCAAATGCCGACAGTTGAGATACCCCACCAGATCGGTAGCGCTCAGGCGGAGCGATCCTTTTTCAATTTGCACGTTATACACCTAGGATAAACAGCATACTTCTATTATAAATAAACCCAAGTGTTAGCTGCTTCAATTACTGCATACGGATCAATCGGAATTGATCACCTAAGCCCAATTGCGATCGATTGAGCTCATAGCTGGATATGCACGGATGGTAGCTTCCAATGGATAGATCTGATGGTGTGAACGGCAGCTAAGAGGCGACTGCTGCCTGTCTGCTCCTGCATCACGGAGCAGATAGGCAGATCAGGGGGGAAATGCGACTGTCTCTTTGTAAGGCAATAATATTAATAAGCAGACGTTTGTACCAGCCTTTCGGTGGTCCGTTTTTCTACTCTGTCGGCTATAGGCACCTTTTTCCCGTGGAGTAATCACATGGAGAAAATCTCGAGGACGCATATTGGTCGCGGTATTCGGCAGGGAACCGAGAGGCGCTTTGCGCATTACCATCAGTGTCATTCAGATGCGTTGGCGAAATGCCTGTCAGGCATGACGAACCACGTGACTTTTGCGGCGGCGGAGTTTAAGGTCATGCTCATGAGCACCCGTGCACGTCAAGACGTTCTTCTTGCCATTAAGAAAAAGACGGCAAAGAACACGAAGAGCAAGAAAACTGCCACTGCGACACTGCGCCGTTTGGGGATCACCGATAAAAAGGGAAAGATCACTAACGAGTATTCTTGTAATCCGCATGTCAAAGCTGCGATTGGCGTTAATATAGGTTAAATTGTCGCAGCTTACCTCATGACAGCACTTCATACTTCGTTCCTTTTAGCTTATCATGGCTGCTCTGAAGATATCGGTCGCCGTCTTCTAAACGGAGAAGCGCAGCCTATACGCTCTGAGAAAGATTATGATTGGCTCGGTCCTGGCTTCTATGTTTGGGAATCCGATCGAGATCGCGCTCAAGAATGGGCGGATCAAAAGACGGCTCGTGACTCGCAATTTAAACCGTTCGTTCTCGGGGTTATCCTTGATCTAGGAAATTGTCTCGACTTAACGAACCGTCAAGACCTACCTATTCTTCAAGAAGCATACGATGGGTTGAAAAAAACTCTCAATAAAAAAGGCATACCTATGCCGACAAACCAAGATTTAAAATTAGATAAAAATAAAGACAAATTGCTTAGAAACCTTGATTGTGCGGTTATTAGGTACCTGCACGACTCTCTCGACTCAAAAAAGCCTCAGAAATTCTTTTATGATACTGTTCGCGGACTCTTCCAAGAGGGCGGAGAATTGTATCCAGGCAGCGCGTTCAGGGAGAAGACACACTCTCAGATTGCCATTAGGAATTTTGATTGTATCAAAGGCTTCTTCTTGCCTTTGGATGAAGAAGCCGATGCAGGTGTTTAGCACAAGTCCTCTCTCGCAGAGTTAATGCTATCACCCAAATTCTTTTTGGCGAAAACAAAGGTCCACTTACGTGTCCGCCTTCCGTTCATGGAAACCATCACAGTAGGGCTTTGTTGCAGAATTCGGCATGCGGTCGTGATGAGTCCTTTGATGTTCTGTTCTTTACCGGACGGCCTGCGTGAGGGGGATTCCGAGCGCTGTGAAGCGATTGAGTATGGCGATACGGACGTGAACTTCCGTGACCTGACGGTCGAAGTCCCGTGCCGTCAGGCGCTGACCGAGAAGTTTGATGCAATGCATTTTCGTCTCGACACGGCTTCTTCGATGATAACCGCTCCATCGTTTCCAGATGGCCCGACCGAGATGCCCACAGGCCCGCAGAGCTTCATTGCGGGCGATGGCCCCCGGTGATGTGGGGCTCCATGGTTTTGCGTTCTTCCGAGGCGGAATGATAGCCTGGGCGCCACGGTCGGCGATGGTTTCATGGGATTGCCTGGTATCATACGCGCCATCGGCGATGACGCTCGCGATGGTCTCGTCATCAGGGATCTGGGCCAGAAGTCCCGGCAGAACCGGGGCATCACCGACCTCGTTGCCCGTGATCTCGACGGCCCGGATTTCCAGTGATCCTTCGTCAATCCCGATGTGGAGTTTACGCCAGATCCTACGTTTCGAGCCGCCATGCTTACGCCTGTGCCATTCGCCTTCTCCCTCGACCTTGATCCCGGTGCTGTCGATCAGGAGATGAAGCGGTCCGCCCGAGCCACCATAGGGAATATCGACTGTCAGGGATTTCTGCCGCCGGCTCAGCGTGCTGAAATCCGGTACATGCCACGCCAGTCCAGCCAGGCGAAGCAGGCTTTCGACGAAACCGGTCGCCTGCCTCAGGGCCATGCCGAAGAGAACCTTCAGCGTCAGACAGGTCTGGATCGCGGCATCGCTGTAACTCCGTCGCCGTCCCCGCCGCCCCGTTGACAGGCCTCCCCAGGTCATCGCCGGATCAAACCACACCATTAGAGACCCACGCTTCTTCAGCGCCGCGTTATAGGAAGGCCAGTTCGTCGTTCGATAGGTCACAGGCTGCGGCTTGCTCATGCCTTCCCGTTACCAGATAGGATTCACTCGGTGAATCCTGCCACCATAAATTCTGCAACAAAGCCATGACGACCAGAAAGCCGTATTAAGCGGAAGATACCAAGCCGCAAAGCTACAACTCTCTCGGCGGGTTGGAGGCTCAAAATGGCTGTTTTCCAAAGAAGTTTTTGAACGCATTGAGCGTCTTCTCAAGGAGGTCCAAATGCCAGGTATCCGAGATTGGTACGAAGTCCTTGAAGGTGGTCAATATCTGACTTCTCAATGCATTGAGGATATTGAGAGGCTCGCACGAGCTGAAATTAATCAGAACGGTTTCCGTTATTTCCTGAATAGAGTAAGAAATATATTCGATAAGGTATTTTCTAAAAATAAAAATTGAAGGGTAATAGAAATATTTTGGAAATTATTTACTTTTTCATTCATGGGCGTAGCAGTGTCATCTGCGTTTAATAATATTCTTGTATTCTCACAAACATGATTCATAGCGTAGAGATGGATCTTCCGTTCAGCCGAAAATAGCCTATCTGCTCGATGTACGTGAAGCAGACAGGCCGTAGTCGCCTCATCCCAGACATACGAGCCGCATTGATTGATGCTTGAAAGCGGCCATCGATGTGATTTCGGGCAGCATGCAGCTATACTGTGATAAATGTATGGATTGGCAATTTCTCTTGCAAAAGATAAGCTCGTTGCATGACCTCGCTGCGCCCAAACCTTATCAAGCGAATTGATCGTCTGCCCAAGCCGACTTCAGCTGCTGCCGCTCTGCAGCCATTGTTTGAAGCTGTAAGTAACGCAATTCACTCAACGCAAACGCGCTTCCGTGACACCGTCCAAAAGCAAGGTCGCGTTGTGGTCACAATTTCGACCAACCGAAAAAAAGAGGGGGTCTGGGCGACTGTCGNGCGAATTGATCGTCTGCCCAAGCCGACTTCAGCTGCTGCCGCTCTGCAGCCATTGTTTGAAGCTGTAAGTAACGCAATTCACTCAACGCAAACGCGCTTCCGTGACACCGTCCAAAAGCAAGGTCGCGTTGTGGTCACAATTTCGACCAACCGAAAAAAAGAGGGGGTCTGGGCGACTGTCGAGGACAATGGACTGGGTCTCGATACGTGCAACTGGGACGCCTTTACCACAACTGATACCGACAACAAACTCAGTATTGGCGGCAAAGGCGTTGGCCGCCTTCTTTGGCTTGACTGCTTTGAGCATATACAGATCACAACAGTGTATCGCGAGGGCGAGAAGCTTTCTCGCCGCAAGTTCACGTTCCGTCTCGCCAATGATGATCAGATAACCGATTATCAGAGTGAGGCTGTTCCACCAACTTCCGACACTTCGTTCCATGTCCGGTTCAGCAGATTACGAGATAACGGCTACCGGGCCAAGTTCCCTGGACGAGATAGTTTTATCTTCCAACACATCACGTCGCACTTCCTACCAACTTTCATAGGGAATCATTGTCCAATAATCGACGTCCATATTGGTGATGAGACCCAGCACTACCCGGCCGATATCGACAAAATCGTTTATCGCAAAGAAATGCCCGTTGAGTTGAATA
>NZ_JACRVZ010000012.1:0-58771 GCF_018812145.1 Gluconobacter sp. P5E10
ATTCCGGCGGCTTGTGTGTTGGCGGCGACCGGGCTGTCGATCACCGAACTGAGGGACTTGCGTAATCGGATCGACCGGCTGCGCCAAGCCGTCAGCTCTCCGCGTGCCCCGGGCTGCAAGTCCGACGATCATTGAGCCTGTCACCCGTCAATAACCATTTCCAGAGAGACTAGTCTTGAGTTCCCCTACGCCCTAACATAGACGAGCGGGGTCATCGCATTTGGCCGCCGGCACATACCGCGCATTTTAGGCGGGATGCTCGTGATGTTGGTCGTGATCGACAACAGCCTATTCTCGCAAGCCATGAACACGTCCGTTTCAGAGAAGCGAAGAGCGACGCTCTGGCTTCTGACATGTAGGCGACTGCTGCCTGTCTGCTCTAATATCGCTGAGCAAACAGGCAAATCGTGGAAGAAAACAAAACAGTTGGACTGCTTCCGGATAAAAGGTGCGGAAAGCTGCCAGCTGATTTCACAGTTTGAAAGATGCCCCTAACAGATTTTATCTCCACTCAAAGCCAGAAAATTCCAGATCCAAAAAACTGACAATCTATTCATCGTAGTTTACTCACGAAATATCTGAGATGATCTGCAATAAAACTGGCTACAAAA
Organism: Gluconobacter sp. P5E10; assembly: GCF_018812145.1. Taxonomy (NCBI): domain Bacteria; kingdom Pseudomonadati; phylum Pseudomonadota; class Alphaproteobacteria; order Acetobacterales; family Acetobacteraceae; genus Gluconobacter; species Gluconobacter sp. P5E10. The sequence continues at coordinate 612 of NZ_JACRVZ010000012.1, forward strand.
TAATAGCTGTGATCGTAATCAGGACGAAGATTCAGGATGAGTTCCTGCCCTGCATTCTGTGCGGCTTCCTGGAACAGTTCTGGCCTGAGCTGTTCTTTCAGAAACTGGTCCGCCAGACCCTGATCTATCAGAACAGGCAGTCTTTCCTTCGCTGTCCGCACAAGTTCAAGCGGGTCATAGGCTGCCCAACTGGCACGATCCGGCCCCAGATAAGCACTGAATGCTTTTTCACCCCATGGTACCTGCGTTGGCGCCACAATGGGTGAAAAGGCTGACACAGAACGATAGCGGCCAGGATTACGCAGCGCGATCATGATGGCGCCAAATCCACCCATCGAATGTCCCGCAATGCCTCGCTGCTGCGTAACCGGAAAGCTCGCCTCAATCAGCGCAGGAAGTTCCGTGACGACGTAATCATACATCCGATAATGCGCAGCCCACGGCTCCTGCGTCGCATTGAGGTAAAATCCGGCACCCTGTCCAAGATCGTACGCATCGTCATCGGCCACACCCACGCCCCGTGGACTGGTATCCGACGCGACAATGGCGATGCCCAGTTCTGCGGCCACGCGTTGCGCGCCAGCCTTGCCAATGAAATTCTGCTCCGTACATGTCAGACCGGAGAGCCAGTAAAGAACGGGAACCTTTTCAGTTTTTGCCTGCGGCGGCAGGTAGATCGCGAAGTTTGCTTCCACACCCAACGACACGGACTTGTGTCGCCAGACTTCCTGCACGCCCCCAAAAGAGGCATGTGTTTCCTTGCGTTCCATGGCTCTCACTGCCTTTTGCGCATGTCAGTTACCGTCCGTGAAGGTATAACTGCAGATCTTGTTCCCTGCCGGATCCCGGAGATAGGCAGCGTAAGCGCCCGGTAAGTGGCTTCGCGGGCCGGGTGCGCCTTCATCGGTTCCCCCATTGGCAAGACCTGCAGCATGAAAAGCCTCCACTTCGGCGGGTGTCGCTGCTGCAAAACCGATGGTGACACCGTTGCTTGAGGGCGCTTCACCGTTGCCTGGACGTGCAATGATGAAGGCTGGCTTTTCGCGGCCATACAGAATCCACCCATGCCCGAACGGCCCCAGGTTTTTTATGCCCAGAGCCGCAAGCGCGGCGTCATAGAATTTCGCGGATACCGCAGTATCCACTGCCCCAAGAAAAACGTGAGAGAAAACACCGTCACCGGAAATAACTGCCATGATCGTTCTCCTGTAATTTCCAACCATTGGAAATGATGTTGCGCGGTGAGACGCAGACCTTAGAAATGAATGACGGAACGGATGGATTTTCCCTCATGCATCAGATCGAAGGCCGTATTGATGTCTTCGAGCGGCATGGTGTGGGTTACGAAAGGCGCAAGTTCGATATCGCCACGCATGGCATCTTCGACCATGCCGGGAAGCTGGCTGCGTCCCTTGACCCCACCGAAAGCCGAGCCGCGCCACGAACGCCCCGTCACAAGCTGGAAGGGACGGGTTGATATCTCCTGACCGGCCCCTGCCACTCCGATGACGATCGACTGCCCCCATCCACGATGCGCGGCTTCCAGCGCCGCGCGCATGACATTGACGTTGCCGATACATTCAAAGGTGTGATCAATACCCCAGCCGGTCATTTCCACCAGAACCTGCTGGATCGGTCTGTCGTAGTCCTTCGGATTGAGGAACTCCGTAGCACCGAAGGCCTTGGCAAGTTCAAACTTTTCCGGGTTGGTATCAATAGCGAAAATCCGGCCAGCCTTTGCCTGTCGCGCTCCCTGAATGACCGCCAGACCGATCCCGCCCAGACCGAAGACGGCAACCGTATCTCCCGGCTGCACCTTGGCCGTGTTGTGTACCGCACCAATCCCTGTGGTGACGCCACATCCCAACAGACAGACATGCCCTGGATTGGATGCGGGATTGATTTTTGCCAGAGAAACCTCGGCGACAACCGTGTATTCGCTGAACGTCGAACACCCCATGTAATGATGGATCGGCTGACCTTTGTAGGAGAAGCGTGTCGTGCCATCCGGCATCACACCTTTACCCTGTGTGGCGCGCACTGAAATGCAGAGATTGGTTTTTCCCGACTTACAGAACAGACATTCACCGCATTCCGCCGTGTAAAGCGGAATGACATGGTCGCCGGGGGCAACGCTGGTGACCCCTTCTCCGACCTCGATGACAATTCCCGCGCCTTCGTGACCCAAAACGGCTGGGAACAGTCCCTCGGGATCATCCCCTGACAGGGTAAACGCATCAGTGTGGCACACACCCGTATGCGTGATCTGCACGAGCACCTCACCAGCACGAGGAGGCGCTACATCGATCTCGACAATCTCAAGGGGCTTACCCGCCTCGAAAGCAACTGCGGCCCGTGATTTCATGATTTTTTCTCCAAATAACCTATCAGCCAGCATCGAGGGCATTACCGGAGATAGGATCGAACGAGTGACACCACATTCTCGATCGAACCACTGGCAGCATCACGATCACCGGCACACTCAACAAATTCTTCCCGCAGGTGGCTTTCGAGAACACCGGCCATTAATCCGTTGATCGCTCCCCGGATAGCCGCCACCTGTTGCAGCACCGGACCGCAATCAGTTCCCTTCTCCAAAGCCTGTTCCAGCGCATCAAGTTGCCCGCGAATACGGCGCACGCGGGCCAGAACGCGCTTTTTCTCAGCCGGTGTGTGCGGCACGAACGCTTACTCCCGAATATACTACCCTTGAGTATCCTTGTCATACTATAGGGCAGTATGACGAGGATATAAGGGCGTGCTTGTCATATGATCCGATCACAATTCCGTATCGCTGAAATTTTCATCGCAACGTCCATGGGTTGCCCGTCTGTGTCTTGGGATCATTCAAGAGGTACAATTAGTGAGATCCAGACAATCTCTGCAACAAGGCTTTGAAGCGCTGATGTCCGCTATTTGGCAAACAACCTTGTGGTCCAAACGACCGACATGAGGGCGACTGCCGCCTGTCTGTTCTGGTTCCCTTGAGCAGACAGGCGAATTAGGGAGGAAAGCGGAATGTCCGCAATGGAATTGAACGAGGTGAACAGCGGACATAATGGCAGCCCTAGAGGAAAGACCAACCCCTTCCCTGGTCGTATGTCATCACTTTTCCAGCGGATGTCATCGGAAAATGCGATGTGAATACTGCTGCGGTGTGTTCGGCAGCATAATTCAAAGCCCATTTGCGCGATATGATGGCTATCTGAGGATCTGCATCAAAAACGGCACTCCACTCCGGAATACACACCTGAATAGGGTGATGCATGACATCACCCGTGAAGAGCGCACGCTCCATACCTGATTTCAGCACAAGAGACGCGTGATGTGGCGTATGCCCAGGTGTGGGGTGAAAGGAAATTCCTTCAAGAACTTCGGATCCGTCTACGTCAATCTGATCCGCAAGACCCGCCGAGATAATCGGATCAACGCTATCAATGCGTGTCATGAAACTGGTTTTATTACGGACGCTATCATGAACTGGATTACTGAAAAAATCATATTCGGCTCTAGAAAAGACATATCGGGCATTCGGGAAGGTCGGAACCCAGATGCCATTTTGCAGGCGTGTGTTCCACCCCACATGATCAACATGCAGATGGGTGAGAAGAACAAAATCGATATCTTCTGGCCGGACGCCAGCGCGCATCAGATTTTCAAGCCACACGGTGTGCAAGTGATCGAAATACAGAGCAGCAGGTCGAGCCTTGCTATTCCCGGCCCCCGTATCCACAAGAATGTTCCGACCGCGATCCTTGATGAGCCAGCTATGAACGCTCAAAAGGATTTTCGTTTCTGAAGCATCCAGCGTTTCAGACAGATCAGGATAGACCTGAAGTGCCGTTGCATCATCCCAGTCAGGAAGCAAGTGTTCTGGAGTGAGTGCTGCCAGCGTCAGATCCTGTATTTTTAGTATGCGGGCATCCCCTACAGTATACCACTGAAGATCGTTCATAATCCCAAGGCTCTGTTTTCGTTCTTATTTCTCAAAAAACACAGCGCTGTCGTCATGAAGGGAAAAGAGACTTCAATTCTTGCGGGAGTGCGCCTGTTGCATGGTTTGACAGGCACCCGAATAGTGGGTCCCATTCTTCAATCCGCAGATCACAAATCAAACCTTCGGATGCAAAGGGATCACCGGCAATCATCGCGTCAATCTCCTGCCGATTGGCGCCTTTCATAATTAGAAAGCCGGAGCGCAATGGGGTACCTTTCAACGGACCGGAGGCCAGCAGGCTGCCTTCCTGAATAAGGCGCCTGAGATACAACACGTGGGCTGCGACATGCTGTCCCCATCCCTCGCCGTCAGGGTGGTCCATGCGCACAAGATAAACAGGCATTTCGAAAGTCTCCACCAGAACTAGACTTGCCAATCACTCGAAGCCTTCAGCATATTCCTCTTTTTCGCTGGATAAATTGTCGATACGAGACATCAGTCACAACTGAGGATGATGAATGCTTGACCGGTTAACCAGCATGAAGATTTTTATCAAGGTCGTGGAATTGGGGTCCTTTGCTGCGGCCTCCCAGCATCTGACTTTGTCGCCGCAGATGGTCGCCAAGCATATAGAGGCTCTGGAGCATCACCTTGGTGCTCGCCTGTTGCATCGAACGACACGTCGGCAAAGTCTGACTGAAACAGGACGCCTCTATTGCGAGCAATGTCGGCTTGTTCTGCAGGCTGCTGAACAAGCTGACAGTCTGGCAGCCAATATGCTTGGCACACCGCGCGGCACATTATCTGTCAGCGTCCCAGTCACCTTCGGGCGAACGGTATTTCTATCATTTATTCACAGTTTTCAAAAAAGATACCCAGAAATTCAAGTGCATTTATCCCTGACAGACCAACTGGTTCACCCCACAATGGATGGTCATGAGGCTGTGATCCGAATTGGTGAACTGGAAACGGACCTTACAGCGGTCAGTCGTCCTTTGACGGCCTATCGTCGGGTCATCTGCGCGGCTCAAACCTATCTGGAAAAACACGGTTTTCCAGGGCAGCCCGAAGATCTGATGCGCCACGAGTGTCTCGTATATGAAAACTCCGGCGGCCCTGTAACCACGTGGTACCTTTCTCAGGGGAGCGTTACGCGACCTGTCACCGTGTCCGGGAAGATAATCAGTAATGATTCAAGTGTTCTGCATTCTGCAGCTCTTGGTGGCGATGGCATTCTGCTGGGATACGAGCAGGCTCTGCTTCCAGATATGAAAAGCAAACGGCTTGTCCGGCTTATGCCCAGGTGGAAAGTTCCGGACAGGCCCATGCACCTGCTCTATAACGCAGGTCCGGTTATGACACCAAAGCTGCGGGTCTTTGTGACCGAGCTTCAAGAGGCTTTCCAGCCTGAAGCCTCTTTTCGACGGAAGGGTGCCTGACTCCTAAGCTCAGTTGGCAATAAGTTCCTGTTCACCATCCCTGTTCAGTCGGAAGAACAAACAGTTCTGCAACATCCATGCGTGCAGGTGATTTCAAAGCAAAAAGGATGCTGTCTGCTATGTCCTCGCCTTCGAGAAAGGTCATGGACGCTGCAAGATCATCCATTTGTTTGCGGTAATCAGCATCTGTAATGTGGTCGTAAAGCTCCGATTTTACGGCTCCCGGCTGAATGCAGGTAATGCGGATATTATGCTTTGGTCCGATCTCCATTCTGAGGCCGTCTGAAAACGCTGTCACCGCAGCTTTGGTGGCACAATAAACGGCGAGACCCGTAAAGACTTTCCGGCCTGCAATCGAGGACATGTTAAAAATATGGCCCGAATGTTGTGCGATCATCTGCGGAAGAACGGCTGCCGTTCCATTAAGAACACCGGATATATTGACGTCCACCATCTGCTGCCATTCGTCCACTTTCACGCTGTCAACGCTAGATAGGGGCATCAGGCCCGCATTGTTGACCAGAACATCAATCCTTCCAAATTGGGCAATCAAGCTCTTTGCGGCTTCTTGACACGAGACAAGGTCAGTAACGTCCGTCACCAGAGGAATCGCTCGACCGCCAGCCTTGATAATCTCACTGACAAGTGCATTCAGGCGATCATGACGACGTGCCGCCAGGCCGACTGTCATTCCTTCTGCTGCAAGTTTGCGCGCTGTTGCCGCACCAATGCCACTGGATGCTCCGGTCACCAGAGCAATTTTTCCTGCAATGTTCATAATCTTCTCCACGCAACGAGCCTTCAATCGCCCTTGTTGGTCGAAGGAGGTGTAAATTATGCCAGAAGATATCTCTCTTGGCTTCTTGCTGAAACTATTGCGATTTTGCGCTATAGATAGTCGTGCATGGAAATCAGGGAGTGTAACAGATGGGGGTGCCCTGCCTTCCTTCTCGGCGTGCTGCCAGTTTGGCACTGGAGCAACTTCTCCCCGGGAAGAAAATCGCACAAAGTGAAGGGGATGTCTGGAACGACGTTGACGTCCAGATCTTCTCTCGCCCGTTACAAGAAGACGAAATTCTTGTACCTGCCGTCGCAGAACCCTTGCTTGTCTGGGTTATCAGCGGAGAAGCAAATATTGAAGAGCGTGAACTGACAGGACCTTGGGAACAGAGCAAGGCAAAAGCTGGAACGTTTTACCTCACGCAGACGGACACACCCTATCTGATGCGTTGGCAGGGCAAGGACGACACTTGTTTTGAAGTGTTGCATCTCTATCTTGGACTTGAGCTTGTTAACCGAGCCGCCATGTCATTAAATCTGAACTCCTCACGTATTCGAATGCGGGATGTCTCGGGAGGACAGGACGTTTTTATATCAGGCATTTTGAGTGGTCTGGTAGCTGAAATGCAATCTCCCGCCATTGCAAATCCCTTATTTGTAAATGGTCTTCTGGAAAGTCTGACAGTTCATCTTTTAAGACAGTATGCTGATGCCAGAGCTAAGATAAAGCTACGATCCACTCTCTTGCCCACATGGAAACTGCGTAGAGTTCTTGATCATATGGAAGCACATCTGGCTGAGGCATTTGATTTGGATTGTCTTGCTGCTTTGTGTGGCATGAGCCGTTTTCACTTCAGTCGCTCATTCCGTACAACCACGGGACAAACCCCCTCTGGTTGGTTCATGCAGCACCGCGTCCAGAAAGCATCAGAAATGCTTCGTAAGACCAATCTTTCCATTATCGAGATCGCCTTGGGGATCGGATACGACAGTCCAAGTCACTTTGCTCAGGTCTTCCGCAGAGTGAAAGGTGTCAGTCCTCGTGACTATAGAAAACTGTAATCACTCTCTGAATAAGGTTTCAGAAAAAACCTTGGTAAAAAAGTTCACCTAAATACAGTCCCATTCCAAAGACAGCATGAGCGCTTATACTGAGAAATAGTCCTTTTCCAGGATTGGGAGCCCTAAGTCCGAAAAAACCGCCGCCCAAAGCGGGTTTCATAAACAGGAATGGCGCTAAAAGCGTAATCAGTCCGAAGATCAGACCATTCAACAATGTGGGGACTGTCTCTGCTATGACAGTCACAAAACTGAGATACAGTGCAGCATAAATAGCACCAATCAGATAATGAAATGCCCAGCCGACAACTGCCTCTCCTTTCAGGATCGGTCTTTTTCCAATCATTGGATCATAGATCCTGCCGTTGCGCCACCCTATGACCCAGCGGCCCGTGACAGGCCAGTTGGCTGCAGGAATTCCAGTCAATGGTTTCTGGGCTTGTTGCCAGATATCGGATGCGGCAGTCGCCACGACGCCGACTGTCAGAATTTCGAGCAAATTCATACAGCATGTCCTCGAAGTAAGAGTGTTCTCACACACTTTCATGTCACTTTTCTAGTTTCATGATATACTGACGAAATCGCACTCTAGCAACACAAGAAGTTACATGAGACAAGATAACAGATTATCCTGTGTGCTCCACGTACTCCTGCATATGGCAGAAGCAGGGGGGCCCATGACGTCAGAAGCCCTGGCTCGCGCCCTTAACACCAACCCCGTGGTTGTGCGACGTCTTATGGGCGGTCTGCGTGAGCATGGATATGTGCACTCCGAGAAAGGACATGGCGGGGGGTGGACGCTTTCATGCCAGTTGGATCGGGTAACGCTGCGAGATATTTACGAGGCTCTTGATGCCCCAAGATTATTCGCCATAGGGAACCGAAGTGAAAAGACTGAATGCCTTGTTGAGGAAGCCGTTAACGATGCATTGAGTGGCGTCCTTGCGGATGTTACGGTCCAACTTCTCGCGCGTTTTGGCCAGATTACACTTGCAGCGCTTCATGCCGACTTCCATCAGAGGCTAGCAGCGCGTCATGCTCCGGCCACGCTCTGCAAGTAGACCAAGGGCTGATGGCTAGGTGTTTAGTCCCGGGATTTGATGGGGTATTATTTTCACGCGAGTGGAAGGAAGCCTTATGGGACAGATACGTCATGGCAGCGCCACGACCACGCACGCCGTGCGAGCAGCAATACAGCGATCGCAGGCTTCGCTCGCGGCGCTGAGCGAGGAGTTCGGGATCAACCCGAAAACAGTTGCAAAATGGCGAAAGCGCCAGACTGTCGAAGATCAGAAAACTGGCCCTAAAGAGCCTCGCTCAACGAGCCTGACAGAAACCGAAGAAGCCATGGCAGTCGCTTTTCGCCGGCATACTTTACTGCCGCTGGATGACTGCCTTTATGCCCTGCAGGCCAGCATTCCTCATCTGACACGTTCGGCCCTGCATCGCTGCTTTCAGCGTCACGGGATATCCCGGTTGCCGGACATCGAAGGAGACAGGCTCAAACGCCAGCGCTTCAAACGCTATCCCATCGGCTTTTTTCACATCGATATTGCCGAAGTCCAGACTGCTGAAGACAAGCTGCACCTCTTCGTTGCTATCGACCGGACAAGCAAATTCGCTGTCACACAACTCGTCGGGAAAACTGATCGGAAGACCGCCTGGGAATTCCTCGAACATCTCCTGAGCATCATCCCTTACCGGATCCATACCATTCTGACCGATAACGGCATCCAGTTCTCTGACCAACCCCGTAATCGCAATACGGCCTGGTCGCGTCCCATGCGCTTCGACCTGATCTGCGAAGCCCAGGGGATCGAACATCGTCTGACGAAACCCAATCATCCCTGGACGAACGGTCAGGTTGAGCGGATGAACCAGACAATCAAGGAAGCAACCGTCAAACGCTTCCATTACGATAGTCATGAGCAGTTGAGGACACACCTCAACGACTTCATGGCAGCCTATAATTTCGGGCGAAGACTCAAGACCCTCAGTGGCCTTACCCCTTACGAATACATCTGCAAAATCTGGACTTCAGAGCCAGAAAGATTCATCATCAATCCAAACCATCAAACCGCGGTACCAAACGCCTAAGGCTGGCACGCCCGCCCAAGCGATATAAACCCTCGTATCGCGCTGGAGTGCATTGCGTTAGGCTTGCACCGGTGGTGCGGGGCGTTCGTCGACTGGCGCAGCAAAGCACCCAGCAAGTGCGGGGCTACGACTGCCCCAGTCCTCCGGCGGTACTCGCCAGAATCTCGGCCAGGGAACATGGCGTGCCTCCGGTCAAACGCACGATGTCACCGCTGACGATGTCGTAGGCGCCACGCGCCTGCCGCGTCTTTATCGATACCACGGCATCGGCCACAACCTCATGCAGACCCGTTTTGAGCAACCCGGCTCGCAACACCTCGGCGCGCATCACGTTCAAGACAAACGGCCGCTGGATGTGCTGCGCGACCAGCCTGCACACCGCTTTACCGCGCAGGGTTTCAGGGCCTGTCAGCTGATATATGGCGCCCTCGTGGCCTTCGCTGGTCAATGCGGCGGCGGCAGCTTTGGCCACATCGCCGCGCGAAACGAAACTGACGCGGCTGTCCTCAAGCGCCGCAAGCCCGCCTGCCGTCAAAGACATCCGCACCTCTTCGACCAGCGTCTCGGAAAAATAGCTCATACGCAGTATCGTCCATGCGGGGATCGCGCTCTTGATCAACGCCTGCTCACTGTGCCAATACGCCGCGCCAACGGCGGCCTCCCCCTCACGCTGCGTCCCGGTTGCCGACAACAGGAAGACGTGACCGACTTGGGCCTGTGCAGCGGCATCCACGGCCGCCAACATCTGGCGCGAACGAATCCCCGGCCGCAGATCAGCCCCTGGAATCAACAGCAGGCGATCCAAGCCCTGATAGGCCGCCACCAATGTCTCGGATTGGTCATAGTCGCCCAAGCGACCTGCGTAGGTTAGATCGGTCTTGGGGGTGCGCGAAATCGCCACCAAATTTTCGGCCGCAACCGTTTCCGCCAACGCCTGAACAACTGCGCTACCGAGCTGACCGCTGGCACCGCTTACACCTATTTTCATCATCAGATTCCATGGTTATTTATGGTTCCTTAGGATAAATTTGTTCCTATAAGCTAACAAGTACGCATGAATTCATGCGTCAAGAACACCCAGGTTCCTGTCGCCCCAAGGAGTAGCAATGGAAAATATAGAAGCGGAATGTCGCGGCCTGGCAGAGGTGATTGCACGCATTGGCGACAAGTGGACGGTTATGGTCTGTGGCCATCTCTCAGAAGGCACCCATCGTTTCAATGCGTTGAAGCACCGCGTCCCCGGCATCTCGCACCGGATGCTGACCATCACTCTGCGCGGGCTCGAGCGCGATGGACTGGTGGCTCGCAAAGCCTATGCTACCGTCCCGCCGAAGGTTGAGTACTGTCTGACCCCATTGGGGCAAAGCCTGACAGGACCTCTGGCAGCCCTGGCAAGTTGGGCACGCGAGAACCGGCCCGCCCTTGAACAGGCCCGCGCCGCATTTGATCGTCGTGCCGCGCAGGACTGATCTGGCGTTGAGGTGTGATGAAGCGCGCCGTCAATCAGCGGCGCATGCGGGGCATCATTCCATCAAGTTGAACCACTTAACCATGCGCTCGCTCAGGTGTTTGTCCAGAGATGTCGGTTCATTTTGCTACAGTATAATTACCAATATGCGCAGCATCGTGAGGCACATGAGCGGAAATTACTGGCAGACGGGAACAACGGTGACGGCATACGCGAGTATGTCGGACTTGCCACGCGCACATGTCCGGTTTTGGAAATCTTTATCGCGCCTTGTATGTCGAGGATGAGGGCGTAAGCGGACCAGCTGCTTGCGCCTACTTTATCGACGTTATCGGGGCTGTGTCAGCTTCCGCAAAGCGGACGCGCGTCATGGCCTACAAAGATTGTTCACTTGAGGATTTCGTTGAACTCGAGGACGTTCCGGTCCGGATCACGGATGAAACAGACAATGCGTCTGTCATGTCCCATCTGGACTGGCCCTTCCGTGATGGCGATCTGTTCCTGTTCCAGCCAGCGCACCAGATCTGCCACGCTCTCAACAATGAACGCCGCGTGCGTGTAGCCCGGACGTTTGATGGGAACGTCCATAAGAACATTCCCGGCTGGGTCTGGCACACCATTGAAAATGAGATGGATACGAAGTCCGGATGGGTGGCGTAGGCCACAGGCTTTCACGGCCGGAGCGAACTCTTCCGGATCGCGGATGAAGCCGAATTTGGCATAAAACCGTTCAGAAACTTCCAGATCGGTCACGCGAATGCCAACATGATCGAACGTCAGGTGCGCGAAGTTCATTGCCCGTCTCCTCTTTCCAGGCCCACCACGGTTTTCTGGAACGGGACAAATCCCCTCAGACTTTCTAAGCGCTGCAACCAGACAGCAATCGCGTCGTATCCCGATAGATCAACATTTCCCTCCGGTGCTCTTGCGATATAGCTGTAGAGAGCGACATCCGCGATCGTGGGCTGTTGGGTTCCTGCGATCCAGGTTCTAGCCTTCAGGGCCTGCTCGATCACTTTGAGCGTGTCATGAGCGCGTTGAATAACCTCTGCCACATCAAAATGGACGCCAAAAACCGTCACTAGACGTGCGGCGCAGCATCCATACGCAATCTTTCCCGCCGCCACCGACAGCCAGCGCTGGACTTCGGCCTCTGTCACGGTGTCCTCCGGCAGCCAATGAGACGGACCGACTTTCCGTGCCGCATACACAAGGATGGCATTGGAATCCGGAATAGTGATCCCGCCATCTTCCAGGACGGGAATTTCCCCGAATGCATTCAGCTCCAGGAATTTCGCAGTCTTCTGCTCACTTGCGGCAAGGTCAACAGGCTTCAACTCATGAGGCAGGCCAGCAAGAGAGAGAAAGAGATGCGCTCGATGCGCATGTCCCGAAAGAGGATGATAGTAGAGTTTCATGGGAACTCCCGAAAGAACGACTGAACAGGAGCATTGTCTTTCCACGGGATGAGGTGTGCGATAATCTCTCAAAAATGCACTTCACTATTGCGGTTTACGCTTATAATCTACTGAGTTGCAGGAGAGATCTCTGATCGACCTTCAGACATTACGGATCTTCCTGGCCGTGGCCGATCAGGTCAGCTTTGTCGGAGCTTCCCGGAAACTAGGCCTCTCCGCCACCACAGTGACCCGGACGATCAGAAACCTGGAAACTACCCTCGGGCTCTGCCTGTTCAACCGTACAACGCGCTCTGTTCATCTGACGAAGGAAGGGGCGGAGTTTCTGGTCCGGTGTCGTGCGGCGATTTCCGACCTGGATGATGCGGTCGCTGTTGCACGAGGCGCGGGGACGGAGCCGCAGGGGGTATTATCGATTACCGCACCGGTTGTTTTCGGGCGGCTACATGTTCTTCCCGTTGTCACGGACCTTTTGAAAGCCTGGCCACAATTGACCATACGGCTCTTCCTGACAGACCGTGTTGTTCATCTTGTGGAGGAAGGGATCGATCTCGCCATCCGGATTGCCCCACCGCAGGATAGTGCCTTGAAAATGCAGAAAATCGGCGAGGTCCGGAAAGTCTTTGTCGCCAGCCCAGCTTATCTGGCACAGCATGGAGAGCCACAGAGCCTTGAGGATCTCGCGGCGCACAGTCTCATCGATATCGATGAGTATGCGACTGGACATTCGGCATGGCGACTGGGCGGAAAGAATGAACCTTCAGTCAGAATTTCACCTCGGCTCTACGTCAATAGTATAGACGCGGCCCTTTCGGCTGCCAAAGAAGGCCTAGGTATTACCAGAGTCTTGTCGTACCAAACCCATGATTCTATCGAAAAAAAACAGCTTTGCAGAGTTCTGGCAGATATTCCTACGTCCGCATTACCTGTTTTCATGCTGTTTCCTCCCAGAGAGCGCCAGTCCGTTAACGTTAGGATGTTTCTCACCGCCATGAAAAAACGCTTCATGACAGATAATTTCTAAAAAGCACGCCAATCACAAATCGCTTTCGAGTAGGACGCAATAAAACTTACGACACTGTTAATGATCGGATGCACACGGCTTATCGGTCACATCCCGTGACGGACCGATCATCTTCTCTGCTAAACTGCCTGTTGTTCAAAAAACAGTAGCAGACAGGTTGCTTACGTCTATATCTCTGTTTCGATTTTCCGCTCCAAAAGCGGATACGTTTTTAGCGATTACTGTTGAGAGCCGAATAAAACACTCTGATGGGGGCTGAACGCCACTTTTGCTTAGGTCACGTTGACAAAAGATCTATACGATCAGCCTGAGATCTGATTCACTTGCTGCCTATGGGATAAGGAGCAGGGAGAACAGGCATGGCACGAGGCGATCTGACGGATCAGGAATGGGCGATAATTGGTCCGCTTCTGCCTTCTGAGCGTGGACGTTGGGCGCGCCCGTCTGGAGATAACCGCCGTTTTCTCAATGGTATGCTGCACATCCTACGCACTGGATGCCCCTGGCGTGACATGCATGAACGCTACGGCAAATGGAACTCGGTTTATGTCCGGTTTCGCCGTTGGGCCGAACAGGGTGTCTGGGATGCCCTGCTGCAAACCCTGGTAGAGCTGGGGCTGACCGATGACTGGCAGCATATGCTCGACAGCACCGTGGTGCGTGTCCATTCACAAGCCACCGGGGCAAAAGGGGGGCTCATTCGGAGGCTTTTGGCCGGTCACGCGGCGGCTTTACGAGCAAAATCCACGCCCGATGCGACAATCAGGGACGTCCTCTTGGCTTTGTCCTCACCGGCGGGCAAGTCTCGGACTATAAAGCCGTCAATGCTCTGATGGCACTTCCGGCTCCGAACCCCAGGGCCATGCTGGCTGATCGGGGCTATGACAGCGACAGCTTCCGCCAGAATCTGCTGATCCATGGGATCCTGCCGGTCATTCCCTCACGCAAAGGCCGCAGCGTTCCTCAGAAAACAGACTGGCGGCGTTACAGGGAGCGCAACCGCATCGAGCGGCTGTTCAATCACCTCAAGCAGATGCGCCGTATCGCGACCCGATACGACAAGACCGCCCTGTCCTTCATGAGTTTCCTCAATATCGCCGCAGCAAGGCTCTGGATCAGATCTTTTGTCAACGTGACCTAATCACGGAAAGAATACCCCTCCGATGGGAATAATCGCCTATCGTCGAGAGAACAGGACCTGGGTTCAGAGCCGCCTCATGAACCTTACCATGTTCGATGTCGTCGCAAGGCCTGCCGCCAGCCCCATACTGAACCGCTTTCATCCTCACAAACCACCCACTCTGAACCAGCAAATTAGTATTATGTTACACAAGAAATGCGTCATTAGCTGGCAGTGGGCGAACGGTACTTCTGGAGTCGATCCAGACCACCCGATCATGTATGCGCCACTGCCAATGTCACCCGCTAGGCTCAGGACCCATTGATTTTTGTAGGGAATTTTGATTCAGGCTCTGCAAGGAGACTGAAGATGAGCGACCTGTTTTGGCTGACGGACGATCAGATGGAGCGCCTGCGACCATTCTTTCCCAAGAGCCACGGCAAACCTCGTGTTGATGACCGTCGAGTGTTGAGCGGGATCATTTTTGTGAACCGTAATGGCTTGCGCTGGCGTGATGCGCCCCGGGAATACGGTCCACATAAGACACTGTACAACCGCTGGAAGCGCTGGGGTGCCATGGGGATCTTTTCCCGGATGATGGACGGTCTGGCTGCCGGAAAGGCAGAGCCCCAGACGATTATGATTGATGCGACGTATCTCAAGGCGCACCGCACGGCTTCGAGCCTGCGGCTAAAAAAGGGGATCCAGGGCGACTGATCGGACGGACAAAAGGTGGCATGAACACGAAGCTGCATGCGATCACCGATCAGAACGGACGACCGCTGAGCTTCTTCATGACAGCAGGACAGGTCAGTGATTACACCGGAGCCTCTGCCTTGCTGGACAGCCTGCCCATGGCACAATGGATGCTGGCGGACCGGGGTTATGATGCTGACTGGTTCAGGGATGCCCTGGAGGGAAAAGGGATCAGGCCCTGCATTCCGGGACGGAGATCCCGCGGAAAACCAGTCAAATATGACAAGAGAAGATACAAACGTCGCAACAGCATCGAAATCATGTTCGGTCGCCTCAAGGACTGGCGGCGGGTCGCAACCCGCTATGACAGATGCCCGACCGTCTTCTTCTCAGCCATCTGCCTCGCTGCAACCGTCATGTTCTGGCTATGAGTCCTGAGCCTATGCTGACTGGTTCAGGGATGCCCTGGAGGGAAAAGGGATCAGGCCCTGCATTCCGGGACGGAGATCCCGCGGAAAACCAGTCAAATATGACAAGAGAAGATACAAACGTCGCAACAGCATCGAAATCATGTTCGGTCGCCTCAAGGACTGGCGGCGGGTCGCAACCCGCTATGACAGATGCCCGACCGTCTTCTTCTCAGCCATCTGCCTCGCTGCAACCGTCATGTTCTGGCTATGAGTCCTGAGCCTAGACTGCCTTCGACTCTCCAAGGCCAAGATGGCTGACAGGTGTGCGATGGATATCCACATCGGGTATGACGCATCGAACGAAAAACTCGGGCACGCCGTCTTTGAGATGTTTCACCGCCCCTATCTCAAGCAAGCCGCTTTTGACGCGCAATGGTCGTATCTCGTGCAGGTGACGCCCTATCTCGAGCCAGCCATCCTCGACGCATGGTTTTAAGCATATTTCCCAAGGTGACTCGCTCTGATGCTGTCGAAAATGTCCGATTTTTGTAGCATATATCGCAAAGCAGACATTCCGTTTGCCCCCCCCATTGCTGCCCACACCTCCACAGGTTCAACATCAACAACGAGTTCTCTATTTTGAAAACAAGATCGTTCGAAGCTCTTATCTTTCCTACCGAAAGTCCCGTGCCTTCAGGAGCTCCGATCCCTGAAGTAACGGCGTACGGTCTTCCAGACTAAGCACAACGACATGAATCACCTCGCCTTCCTTCTGAAGCCGGCCCTTACAGGCCAGAAGACGGGACGCGAGAAGAGGACGGCGGTATTCCTCCTGCACGTCCTTTCAGACGATCAGATTGGCCGTGCCGGTTTCGTCTTCGATCGTGACGAACATGGTGCCGTTGGCCGTCCCTGGCCTTTGCCGCATCAACACCAATCCGGTGAGCTGGATCCGACGCCCATCCCGCAGATACGGGAGATCCCCGCAACGAACGATCCCTTCCTTTCGCAGGCCCTCCCGTAGAAACGCGATTGGGTGCCCGTTCAGGCTGAGTCCCGTCGCCCGATAATCCTCATGCACTGAGGCCCGCTCTGACATTAGTGGCAAGGAAATCTCCGGCTCGATTACTTCCGGTAGCGGAAAGTTCCGGCCCCGATCAGCCGCTTCGAACAACGGTAGAGCGGTATCCGCCAACCCTTTGATTGACCAGAGCGCAGCACGGCGCATTTGTCCAAACACCCGGAAAGCGTCTGCTTCCGCGAGACATTCCAGGGCCGAGACCGGCACATCCGCACGGCGCCAGACATCGTCAATGCTCTCATAGTCCGGCATCCGGGCTGCGATCAGGGCGGCCCCATGGCCGTTCGCCAACCCGCGCACCATCCTGAACCCCAGCCGGACCGCCGCGTGCCGTCCGTTCCGGCCGCGCTCCAGTGTGCAATCCCATCGGGAGGCGTTGATGCAGATCTGCCGGACCTCGACCCCATGCCGTTGCGCGTCCTGAACAATCTGCGAGGGGGCATAAAATCCCATCGGCTGAGAGTTCAGCAGGGCGGCACAGAACACATCCGGGTAATGGCACTTCATCCAGGCCGAGGCATAGGCAATCAGGGCAAACGAGGCGGCATGGCTTTCCGGAAAACCGTAACTGCCAAAACCTTCGAGCTGCGCGAAGGTCTGCTCGGCAAAGTCCTGCTCATACCCATTGTCCAGCATCCCGTTCACCAGTTTGTCCCGGAACGGCGACACGCCCCCGGTCATTTTGAACGTCGCCATCGCGCGGCGGAGCTGGTCGGCTTCGCCTGGCGTAAAGCCTGCGCAGTGGATCGCCACTTGCATGGCCTGCTCCTGGAACAGCGGGACACCCAGTGTTTTCCCCAGAATGCCGCGCAGGGTCTCGGACGGGTAGGTGACAGGCTCCAGTTTCTCTCTTCTGCGGAGATAGGGATGGACCATGTCCCCCTGGATCGGTCCCGGCCGGACGATCGCCACCTGAATGACCAGATCATAAAAGGTCCGGGGCTTCATGCGCGGCAGCATGGACATCTGCGCCCGGCTTTCGATCTGGAACGTGCCGAGCGTGTCCGCCTTCTGGATCATGCGATAGGTCTGCGGATCCTCGGCTGGGATCGAAGCGAGATCCATACGCGTCTGATACACGGTGTGCAGCAGCTCAAACCCGCGACGCAGACAGCCGAGCATTCCCAAGCCCAGAACGTCCACCTTCATGAAGCGCAGGACGTCGATGTCATCCTTATCCCAGACGATGATCTGCCTCTCGTCCATGGCGGTCGGCATCAGGGGGACGAGTTCATCCAGGCGATCCTCGGTCAGCACAAATCCGCCCGGATGGGTGCCGAGCTGGCGGGGAAAGCCCAGAAGCAGACGTGCGAGATGGAACGTCAGACTGAGCCGGCGATCCTTCAGGTTCAGGCCAAGATCGGCCGCACGCGCCTTGCACAGATCGGGATCGGCTAACGATGAGGCGATATGTTTTGAAAGCTGGCCGGTCAGATCTTCGGGCAAGCCCAGAACCTTACCCACTTCCCGTAAGGCGCCTTTGGGCTGATAGCGCTGCACCGTGGCGCACAGGGCGGCGCGATGGCGGCCGTAATGGCGGTAGATCCACTGGATGACTTCCTCACGGCGGTCGCTCTCGAAATCCACGTCAATATCCGGCGGTTCCTGCCGTTCGGCCGAGATGAACCGCTCGAACAGCAGGCCCGAGCGGACCGGGTCAATACTCGTGATTCCCAGGACATAGCAGACGGCCGAGTTCGCGGCAGATCCCCGCCCCTGACAGACAATGCCAAGCGAGCGGGCATGACGGACAATGGTGTTCACGGTCAGAAAATACGGCGCGTAGGCCAGAGAGCCGATCAGCCTCAGCTCGTGGGCAATCTGCGTCTCGACCTCAGGCGGTGCCCCGGCCGGGTAGCGACGCGGTAGCGCGGCCTGGACCAGGCGTGTCAGGGTCTCCTGCGCGCTTTCGCCCGTGCGCTCGGTTTCGGTCGGATACTGGTACGTCAGGTCATCGAGACTGAAGGCGCAGGCCTCGGCAATCCGCCGCGTGTTGGCCAGAGCGTCCGGAAAGGCGGCGAACAGGCGCGCCTGTTCTTCAGGGGCTTTCAGATGGCGATCGGCGTGAACGTGACGGCGGTTGCCAAGATCATCGACCGTGCAGCCTTCCCGGATGGCCGTGACCACGTCCTGAAGAACGTGCCGGCGCGCATCGTGGTAGAGAACATCTCCTGTCACAACGCAGGCCAGACCTTGGGCTGCACTGAACGCCGCGAGCGCGTGAAGCCGCGCCAGGTCTCCCGGCTGCCGGAGCATCGTCAGCGCAAGAAACCGGATTTCTTCTTCGCCTGCCCTTTGTCCCGGCAGATCCAGCAGGCTCTGAACGTGCCCGCGAAGCGCTGTCAGATCCTCGGGCGGCAACAAAATTAGGAGGAGGTCCGGGGCCGCTGCGACGAGATCCTCCCATCCCAGAAGGAACACGTCCCGCTCGCCCCGATGATGACCAAGGGTCAGGAGCTGGCACAAGCCCGCCCAGCCCGCACGGTTGCGGGGATAGGCCCGGAGCGCACTGCCATCGCGCAGAGTTAGACGACATCCCGGCAGAAGACGCAGACCGGCCTCACGCGCCGCCAGATGGGCGCGGATCACCCCGGCCACGGTGTTCCAGTCGGTCAGACCGATGGTGTCATACCCCAGGGCCTTCGCCTGGAAAATCAGTTCATCCGGCTGGCTGCCTGAGCGCAGGAACGAAAACGACGATGTCACCTGCAATTCGACATAAGGCGCGCTCATGGTTCAGCGCCTGTGCGGATGGGGGTGCCGGCTGCTGTCAGGCGCGTTGCTGGTGGGCGCGCGCATCACGACAAATCCGGAGCGTTCCAGATAGGCGACCAGACGCTCGGCCACGAGACGGGCCATCAGTTCGGCGGCGTCATGCGTCCGCCTGCGTCCGTCATAGCACAACGCGTGCATCAGGACTTCGGCCACGTCCGAGGTGCTGGCCGGGATCAGATCATCACGGGGCTCCATCAGAATACCCCCTGAAGAAACCACGCGCCTGACCCGGACCAGTCGTGGGTTCGGTCGCCTTTGCGAAACAGCCACAGGCGCAGGCCGGTCGTGGTCTCGACCTGCCAGTAGTCGCGGATCGCGCCGTAGCTTTCGGCCGCCTGCCACCACTCACCCAGCAGACGTTCGGGACCGTCGGCCGCCGCGATGCGATGCGTCTGCCGCTTCAGGACGAACTGGCGTGGCGCACCGTCCGGAAGCAGGGCAGTCACCTGCACCCGGACGGGCAGATCGAACAGGATGTTCGGCCGCGCCCAGAGCATCTGGCTCGCGAGAGGCGGTTTTGCCATGTCGTCTGGGGAAACGCGAGACTGCCCGTCTTCCGGCCAGGCGGAAAACCGGGGCGCGAGCTGGTGGACAGAAACAACCCCCGGACGGTTCAACAGCCGGTCGATCAGAGTGGCCGGGAGCGCGCGCTCCGAGGATGCCCCGACGTCCGGCAGGACAGAGCGTTCAGGCCCGGCTTCGAGCGGTTCGTTCGCGCTGACGGTCAGGATGACGGTTTCAATTCCAAACTCGGGCGCGATCTGCGGGATCTGGCCATTGAGCAGGCGCGTCAGACGTGTCACGTCAGCCGTCGGGTCAGACGTCCCCACGCGGACGGCCTGAATGGATCCGTCCACGCGCACACAGAGAAAGTCGAGTTGCCGCGCCCCCTCCCCGCGCGCCGCCAGCTTTTCGCAGACAACCGGCACGAGTGCGGCAATCACCGTGGCAATGGCGCCCGATGTGCTGATGGGTTCGACCAAAGACCGGGTCAGGGAAATCCGGTCCGCAGGTTGAAACACGCTGAGCGGGTTGGCCTGCCGTCCTAGAGCCTCATCGAGACAGGTGAGAAGCTGTGCCCCAAAGCGCTTGGCCAGAGGCGCGCGTGGCAGATCTGCAAGGGCGCCAATGGTATTGAGGCCGAGCCGGGTGAGGCTCGACAGTGTCTTTTCGGGTAGCGGTAGCGCTGTACAGGGCAAAGGATGCAGAGCCTGTTTCTGCTGACCGGGAGGCACGAGACAGATCCGGTCGATCCGCGAGCGGGCCAGAGCGCGTGAGGCAGCGGCCGTATCGCTTAGCGCCACAGAGCAGGAATGCCCCCTTGCCCTCAGGCGTTCCCTGACGAGATCCAGCATGGCCGCCTCACCCCCGTAAAGATGGGCGCATCCGGTGGTATCGCTGTAGAGACCGTCCGGAGCGTCGAACGCGGGCAGCGGCGACAACCAGATCAGCCAGGAGCACAGATCGGTCAGCGCGGCAGTCTGTGCTTCCGCGTCTTCTTCTGCCGTCAGAAGATCCGACACCAGGGAGCGGGCCTGTGCCAGCGGCATTCCGGGTGTCAGTCCGGCCGCGAGCGCAGCCGGACTGACACCGGTGACGGTGTGACGGTTATGTGCCAGCGCGTGCACAACGAGCGGCCTGTCGGTCGGAAAGTCTCCCGGGCGGGAGAGCTGGAGGCGCTCGGTGCGCCAGAAGGGCATCCAGAGAGCGAGAAAGCGGCGCATGATCGGTGCAGTCGAGGATCCAGTGAGCATGGCGGCCTCCCCTCACCCGCAACAGCGTGACAGAAAGGCGTCGGGAACCGGGACGCGGCATGGTCAGTCCCGGAAGCGTTTGAGGCGATGAAGGATGGGAGAGGACCCGCCACCGCGTGGCGCACGCACAGGGGTCTTTCCCAGGAGCTTGTGCGAGAGGCGCAGAGCGCAGGAAAAAGCCTGTGTTTCCGCTCGCCTCCACAGCCAGATTGAGGCGGCGGATTTCCTTGAGCGTTGGGACGTGACGTCCTGCGATCACGGCCATTGCGCGCTCTGGTCCGCGCAACACGTCCTCGGCGACCGACAGCAGGTTGGCCGGGTCCGTTTCAATGCAGACCAGATGTTCCAGTGAAACACCCGACTGATGCAGCCCGCAGGCGTTCAGTTCGGCAGGTGTGTCGCTGATCCAGAAGACCGGCCCCCTGCCCTCTTTCAGAATGGGCCCGAGCATCGCGAGACTGGCCCCCGTCTCCAGAGGATCGGAGATCAGAAAGTCATGCAGGCTACCCGTTTTGAGGCCACCGCCGAGATGGTCATCGACGGCAGAATGCCCGGTAGGCAGGGTGTCAGCATGGGAATGAGGAAGGCTTCGACGCTCCAGGCGTCGGACCTGCTCGCGCAGTCGCGTCACGGCGTCCGTTGTCATCTTTGTTCTCCTCGACGAGAACATAAAGAGAACAAAAGGAGGCTTAAGGCAAGATCAATCTTTTTGCCGAGCGCCACCTGTGAAAGCCGAGAGTAACGGAATTATCCATAGTCTTGCTAGAACAGAGTGCATGAATGTGCATGCTACCAGTTGCATGCAGTGCTACCGGTAGCATGCCATTTTTAGACTTTTGCGCGGTCCATCAGTTCCCGAATGCCTTCCCAGTAGGCAAGACGGTTCGCATCACAAAACTCAATGAACCTTTCAGCTACGTCTTCTGGAACTCTGGTGTTTATCGTCACAGTCGGTCCAACCGACTTCTTCCTGCGAGGAACCAATCGCGCGCCCGCTTCGCGGCTTGTAAATCCAGCGCTACGCCCCGCCTGATCAATGCGCTCAAGATCATCGCGGCCTAATGCGCTTGGTTCACGCGGTGTTATCGCAGCCAATCTTGAAGTGACTTTTTTCGGTTTGAAGCCGAACGCGTCGTCGTTCATGCGGAGATTTCCTCGGTGTCTGATGTCTCGACGAATGATGAGATAAGTTCTTCCGCTACGGCTTCCGCGTTCCTCAGTGCTTCTGGCAAACCATTAACATCTGTCGGGTCCAACTCTTGAAGGGCCAGTCGCCTTACGAAGATCGCCTTGTAAGCCTGACGCTCGTTGAGCGCGTTTGCAAATAGCGGCAATTCTGCCTGTTTCAAGCCCGCGAGTATCTCGCGCTCAATGCGCGTTTTTATCACCGGGCTGGTACGAGTGAGAATGATGCGGAATGGAATCTCGTGACCGCGTAGAGCCTCTTCTTCTTCGTGGATTAGGTCGATGGCGCGGCTTGCCTGGCGTGCATCGACGCCGCTAGCTTGGAGCGGCACTACTACGAGATCGGCATGGCTAATCGCGCGGGAGACGAGACGGCTGGCTGTTCCTTCCAGATCAACAAAGACGAACTGCTTTTGACGGGCAGCCTCGACGATTTGACGGATAACGGTTCCTTCCTTCACCTCGGAAATCACTTCGAAATCAGCCTGTGAGTTACCCGTGCGCCAATCGGCAATCGGCTTATTAGGATCGGCGTCGATTACGGTGACGCTTGCTCCCATTGCTGTCAGGGTCTGTGCCATCACGAGAGTGAAGGTACTCTTACCGGCGCCCCCTTTTGGGTTGGCTGTAACAATTACTGGCATCAGAACTCCTAGCGGCAACGCATATAATATTGGTTGCATGTCGTGCTGTTGAATGCTTCTAGTAGCACTGCATGCAACCGGTTGCAACGCAACCAACTGCATGCACAGTAAATTTTCTGCTGCCAGAAAACAGCGGAATAATGCCAGATTATCGGGGATTTCGTGGATGAAGGAAGGCTAGTCAAAATGATTGCTACCGGTAGCAATCGGCAGCAACTGGTAGAAGAAAATGAAAATTACAAGAAGAAAAAAGACAAAAGAAAAGAGCTGGCTGGGAGCCGCCCAGTCAGCAACAGGTGGGTCAACGCGTACAACGCAACCAACTGCATGCACAGTAAATTTTCTGCTGCCAGAAAACAGCGGAATAATGCCAGATTATCGGGGATTTCGTGGATGAAGGAAGGCTAGTCAAAATGATTGCTACCGGTAGCAATCGGCAGCAACTGGTAGAAGAAAATGAAAATTACAAGAAGAAAAAAGACAAAAGAAAAGAGCTGGCTGGGAGCCGCCCAGTCAGCAACAGGTGGGTCAACGCGTGTCCTCGCCATGCTCGCCGGCTACGCCGTTTGCGCGTGACTGCGGGCCGCGTTGATTCTGCCGCTGCGCGGCACTGTTGCAGTCTGAACAGCCCCCAGGCGGACGCGACGATGTTCAAAAACCAGAAATGGATCGAGCATCATGCGCCGTCATTTAATATTGGTTGCATGTCGTGCTGTTGAATGCTTCCGGTAGCACTGCATGCAACCGGTTGCAACGCAACCAACTGCATGCACAGTAAATTTTCTGCTGCCAGAAAACAGCGGAATAATGCCAGATTATCGGGGATTTCGTGGATGAAGGAAGGCTAGTCAAAATGATTGCTACCGGTAGCAATCGGCAGCAACTGGTAGAAGAAAATGAAAATTACAAGAAGAAAAAAGACAAAAGAAAAGAGCTGGCTGGGAGCCGCCCAGTCAGCAACAGGTGGGTCAACGCGTACAACGCAACCAACTGCATGCACAGTAAATTTTCTGCTGCCAGAAAACAGCGGAATAATGCCAGATTATCGGGGATTTCGTGGATGAAGGAAGGCTAGTCAAAATGATTGCTACCGGTAGCAATCGGCAGCAACTGGTAGAAGAAAATGAAAATTACAAGAAGAAAAAAGACAAAAGAAAAGAGCTGGCTGGGAGCCGCCCAGTCAGCAACAGGTGGGTCAACGCGTGTCCTCGCCATGCTCGCCGGCTATGCCGCCTGCGCGTGACTGCGGGCCGGGTTGATCCTGCCGCTGCGCGGCACTGTTGCAGTCTGAACAGCCCCCAGCCGGACGCGACGATGTTCAAAAACCAGAAATGGATCGAGCATCATGCGCCGTCATTACCTTCCTTATGTCCCAACACCACGCGGTCGGCCGCCCATGCGCTGGACCGATACGCAGGAGCCCGTATCCTGCCGCAAGTGCAACGAGCACTGGGAAGGTGGCGATCCGGCGCTGACAATCGCCTGCACGGGCTGCAACGCGCCAGCCCATGAGCCCTGCCGTCGCAGTGCGGGCGGCAATGAGCGGGTGTGTGCGTGCCGGGATGAGGCGGCCACCCAGCTTGGACTCCTCTCACGCTGCGAAGGCCTGAGCTGGGACAACCGGCATGTAAAGCCACTCATGCTCCGGGCCGCTCCTGTCCCCACCGCCCTGATGTGCCGCTCTGTCCGGACAGGTGCTCCTGTCAGCAGGTTTGTGCCATGACGCCGGATCTGAACTCCTATGACAGCATCATCGTGGCCGTGTCGGGCGGGAAAGACGGCACCGCCTGCCTCCTTGACCTCCTTGAAGCCGGGGCTCCGAAGGACCGCCTGGAACTGTGGCACCACGAGGTGGACGGGCAGGGGCCATCCTTCATGGACTGGCCCTCCACCTCGCCCTATGTGAGCGCGCTGGCGCAGGATTTCGGGCTGCCGCTCTATCGCTCCTGGCGAGAGGGCGGCTTCGAGCGGGAGATGCTGCGCAACGCTGCCCCAACGGCGCCTGTCCTTTTCGAAAGCCCAGACGGCCTGATCCGCGTGGGAGGGGAGGGGCCGATCGGGACGCGCCTGCGCTTCCCCCAGGTCTCCGCCAGTCTGACGACACGCTGGTGCTCCGGTGTCACCAAGATTGACGTCGCCGATCGCTCCTTGCGGGGGCAGGAGCGCTTTCTGAACCGGCGCACGCTGTTCGTAACGGGCGAGCGGGCCGAAGAAAGCCCCAACCGTGCCCGCTATGCGGCCTTTGAGCCGCACCGCACGGACACGCGACATGGCACCCGCCGTCGCCGGCACGTCGATCACTGGCGGCCGGTTCACCAGTGGAGCGAGACGCAGGTCTGGGACAGTTTGAAGCGCTGGAACGTGATGCCGGCGCTGCCATACCGCATCGGCTTCTCCAGGCTGTCCTGTGCCACCTGTATTTTTGGCGATGCGCGGCAGTTTGCAACGATCCGCTGGCTCGATCCTGCCCGCTTTGAACGCCTCGTGCAGTACGAGCAGCAGTTCGGCTGCACGATCAAGCGTACCCTCTCTCTGGAGCAGCTCGCAGAGCAGGGGAGGCCGTATGACGCTGCACTGGCGGCGCCCGATCTGGCCCGCGCGTGCCTGTCGTCGCGGCCGATCCAGACCGTCTTCACACCAGCTTGGGAGTTTCCGGCCGGAGCGTTCGGACAGGGCGCAGGTCCGACTTAGAAAAAAGTAGAAAAAACAGAAGGTTAAAAAAGGAAAAGGAGGGGAGGGGGGCAGCACAGGCCAGCCCGCCCTGCAAGAGGTGGGTCCGTCCGTGTCCTCGCTACGCTGCGGGCCGGGCGGTCCCGACGCTGCGCGTCGCTCTGGCAGGCCGCGCTGTCCTGCGCTCGCCGGAGAGGGTCAGGAAAGGAAATAAAGACGATGTCAGAGACCCTCGAACGCCCCGCACAGGCCACGGCCTTTGAACCCAGACAGGCTCACAAGGAAGGCTGGACGCTCCTCGAAGGATGCGGACCCGAGAACGACGAGACGCATCTGGTGGGTCTGCATTGCAGCGATCCGCAAGCCTGGTGGCGCGTGGCGACGAAGGCACGGGAAGGGTCGGCCTACCACTGTGACGCGCTAGCCCGCCTGTCCGAGGGCGAGCGTGAGCAGATCCGCCTGCGCTTTGGTCCCTTCTGACCCCGAACTGATCCGGGAGGCCTGACGCCTCTCTCCCCGCACTGATCCTGTTTTCCGGCCCCCCGGTCTGCCTCCGCGCAGCACCGGGCGCTGCCGCTTGTCCGGAGTTTTTCCATGTCCACGTCTCAACTGAGCTTCTTCGACACCTCAGCACTCGGCGGCAGCCAGTCCAATCTCTACTGGGGTGATCTCCCCGGAGACCGCGCCCTTGAGGAAGCGGCCGCTGCGGCCCAACAGGTGGCAAAAGCCCCGGCTCCGATCCCCGCTGTCCTGCCGAAGGTGGACTTCGCCCTGACCGGAACGCGCGGTCTGGCACAGGGCTGGAAAGAGCGTGCGCGGGACAATCTTGCGGCGATCCGCCTTCTGGCCACGCTTGAAGCAGAAGACCGCAACGCCAGCCCCGACGAGCAGGCTGTCCTCGCCCGCTTCACCGGGTTCGGGGCAGGGGAGCTGGCCAACAGCCTGTTCCCGCGCGTAGGCGAGACCTTCCGTCCAGGCTGGGAAGAGATCGGCAGCCAGCTTGAGGAACTGACCAGCCAGCAGGAGCGGGCGGGTCTGGCACGGGCCACGCAGTACGCCCATTACACGCCCGAGCTGATCGTTCATGCGATGTGGGATCTGGCCGCACAGATGGGCTTCCGGGGCGGCCGTGCGCTGGAACCGGGCTGCGGGACCGGCCTGTTCATGGCGAGCGTGCCGTCGAAACTGGCCCCGAAAACCGCCTGGACCGCGATCGAGAACGATCCGCTGACGGCCCGCATCACGCGCAAGCTGTTTCCGAACCAGTGGGTCCGGTCGGAAGACTTCACGACCGCCAGGCTGGCGGAACGCTACGATCTGGTGATCGGCAACCCGCCATTCAGCAACCGCACGGTCCGGGGCATGGACGAGCTGGGCCGCCTCGGCCTGTCGCTGCACGATTATTTCATCGCCCGCTCCCTCTCCCGTCTGCGTCCCGGAGCCGTGGCGATGTTCGTGACGTCGCGGTGGACGATGGACAAGTCCGATGCCGGCGCACGGCGCACAATGTTCGAGACAGCCGATTTCGTGGGCGGCGTGCGTCTGCCAGCGGGTGCCATGCGCGACGATGCCGGAACCGATGTCGTGGTGGACGTTCTGGTGTTCCGCCGCCGCGCACCGGGCGAGGATGCGGGCGATGCAACCTGGCTGGACGTAGCGGCGCTGGAGGACACCGATCAGGGCGAAGGCCCGCTGCGGATCAACCGCTATTTCGCGGAAAACGGCCAGCAGGTTCTCGGCCGGCACGACTGGACGAGCGGTCAGTTCGGACCCGAATACACCTGCAAGGCCAATCCGCTCCAGATGCTGGACGAGGCCCTGCCACTGGCCCTTGGCCGTCTCTCTTCGCTGGCCCGCTTCCCCGTCCCGCAGACACTCGATGTCGCGGCGGTGCAGGATAACCACGCCGCCGAGATCGGAACGGCCGCAGACGGTGCCCTGCTGAAAGAGGGGAGCTACCTGCTGCACAAGGGCGTGCTGCACCAGATCATCGACGGCGAAACCGTGCTGGTGAAGGTGAAGAAAGGCGAGCAGAAGGAAGGGATCTTCCAGAAGCACGCCGCGATCATCAAGGGCCTGATTCCTGTCAGGGATGCGGCCCGGCTCGTGCTTCGAGCACAGGTGGAAAACCTGCCCTACAGCGCCCATCAGGCAGATCTCAAACGCGCGTATCAGGCCTTTGCCCGTCAGTTCGGGCCGATCAACCTCACCAACACCACGACGCGGGTGGATGAGGAGACAGGAGAGGAGAAATCCACACAGCGCCGTCCGAACCTTCAGCCGTTCTATGACGATCCCGATGTGTGGCTGGTCAGCTCGATTGAGGAGTATGACGAGAAGAGCCAGACCGGCCGTCCGGGTCCGATCTTCAGCGAGCGCGTGATCCAGGCGCCGTCCGAGCCCGAGGTTCACGGCGCTCATGATGCGCTGGCGGTCTCCCTGCACGAGACGGGTGGTGTGGACGTCGAGCGCATGGCGGAGCTTCTTGGCCGCCCGGGTGAGGAGGTGCTCGCCGAACTCGGATCCTCGGTCTATCTCGATCCGATCCGCAGCACAGGTGGCCGTGAGGTCTGGGTGACGGCCGACGAGGCCCTGTCAGGCGCGGTCCGCACCAAGCTGGCGCAGGCCCGGGAGGCTGCCGAGCGCGACCGACGCTACCTGCGCAATGTCGCGGCCCTGGAAGAGGCCCAGCCCGAAGACCTGCGCCCGTCTGACATTACGGCCCGTCTCGGAGCCCCGTGGATCCCTGTGCCGGATGTCGAGGCTTTCGTGGCAGAGGTCATGGGGGTCCGCACGACCATTCACCACACGATGGAGGTGGCGACCTGGAGCGTGGATAAGAGCGGGTTTTCCGGCAAGGCGGAGGCCACCTCGGTCTGGGGAACACAGCGCCGCCATGCCGGGGATCTGCTGGACGATGCGCTCAATCAGGCCAGCCCGAAAATCTGGGACACCTGGCGCGATGTGAATGGCGAACACCGTGAACTGAATACGAAGGAGACCGAGGCCGCCAAGGAAAAGCTGGCCGCGATCAAGACCGCGTTCGAGACGTGGGTGTGGCAGGACACTGACCGCGCCAAGCGTCTGGTGCGGCTGTATAACGATGCGTTCAACAACCTTGTCCCGCGCACGTTCGACGGCTCCCACCTGAAACTGCCGGGAGCGAGCACGGCCATCAGCCTGCGCGACCATCAGAAGCGGGTGATCTGGCGGATCATCGCCAAGGGCAGCACCTACATGGCCCATGCGGTGGGGTCCGGGAAGACGTTCTCGATGTGCGCGGCCGTGATGGAGCAAAAGCGCCTCGGACTGATCTCCAAGGGCATGATCGTGGTGCCGGGACACTGCCTTGCGCAGATGGCGCGTGAGTTCATGATGCTCTACCCGAACGCCCAGATCCTCGTGGCGGACGAGACCAACTTCGTGAAGGACAAGCGCCAGCGGTTCCTGGCCCGGGCCGCTACGGGCACCTGGGATGCGATCGTGATTACACATGACGCTTTCAAGTTCGTGCCGGTTGAGAGCGCCTTTGAGCAGGAAATGGTCGAGGACCAGATCGCTTCCTACGAAAGCCTTCTGGAGAACGTGAACCGGGACGACCGTCTGTCGCGCAAGCGCATCGAGCGCCTGAAGGAAGGGATGGAAGCCAAGCTGAAAGCCCTGTCCAGCCGCAAGGACGATCTCGTGCATCTCGGTGAGATCGGGGTGGACCAGATCCTCGTGGATGAGGCGCAGCAGTTCCGCAAACTGTCTTTCGGCACGAACCAGTCCGATCTGAAGGGGATCGACCCGAACGGCAGCCAGCGTGCCTGGGATCTGTTCGTGAAAACGCGCTACCTCGCCAAGCGTAATCCCGAGCGCGTGCTGGTGATGGCGTCAGGCTCGCCGATTACCAACACCTTGGGCGAGATGTTCTCGATCCAGCGGTTCATGGACCTGCCAGCCCTTGTCGAGCGTGGTCTGCACGAGTTCGACGCCTGGGCCGCCAGCTTTGGTGAAACCCGCACGGAACTGGAGCTTCAGCCGAGCGGGCTTTACAAGCCGGTCACGCGGTTCTCCGAGTTCGTGAACGTCGCCGACCTGATGGCGATGTATCGCGACTTTGCCGACGTGGTGCAGCAGGACGACCTGCGACGCTACGTCAAACTGCCCGAGATTGCGGGCGGCAGGCGTGAGATCGTCGTGGCCGATAGCGGGGACGCCTTCCGCGAGTATCAGAAGACGCTTGCCGAGCGGATCAAGACGATTGAAGAGCGCACGGGCAAGCCCCAGAAGGGTGACGACATCCTGCTGTCCGTCATCACCGATGCCCGGCACGCTGCCATCGACCTGCGTTTCGTGCGGAACTGGGCGGCGAATGACAACAGCAACAAGCTGAACGTCATGATCCGCAAGGTCTTCCAGATCTGGCAGAACACGTCGGCCAATCGCTACACCGACCCGGAGACAGGACGGGAGTACGAGCTGCCCGGTGCGACGCAGATGGTGTTCTCGGATCTGGGCACGGAATCCGCGCTGGAAACACGCGGTTTCTCGGCTTATCGCTGGATCCGCGACGAGCTGATCCGGATGGGCGTCCCGCGCGACGAGATCGCCTTCATGCAGCACTACAAGAAGAGCACGGCCAAGCAGGCGCTCTTCCGCGACATGAACTCCGGGCGCAAGCGCATCCTGATCGGATCGTCCGCGACCATGGGAACGGGCGTGAATGCGCAGCAGCGCCTGATCGCCCTGCATCATCTCGATGTGCCCTGGCTGGTCTCGGACATCATCCAGCGCGAGGGCCGGATCGAGCGACAGGGCAACCAGAACCCGGTGATCCAGCTCTACGCCTACGCCCTGAAAGGGTCGGTGGACGCGACGAACTGGCAGATGCTGGAGCGCAAGCAGAAGTTCATCTGCCTTGCCATGTCCGGAGACCGGACGATCCGCCGTCTGGAAGACGTGGGGGCGGAAGCCAACCAGTTCGCCATGGCCAAGGCCCTTGCGTCAGGAGATGAACGCCTGATGCAGAAGGCGGGACTGGAGGCCGAGCTCGCGCGTCTGGAGCGCTTGCAGGCCGCCCATCACGACGATCAGTATAATGTCCGTCGCGCCATCGACCGCGCCGAGCGTGACCGTGACACAGCGCAGGCTGTGATCCCGCGTCTTCAGAACGACATCGCAAAGCGTGAGCCGACACGCGGTGAAGCGTTCCGTCTGGTGCGCAAGGACCGGGAGATGACCGAACGTGAGAAGGCCGGTCAGTGGCTCCTCTCGCAGGCCCGCCTCGCCGCGAAGGCCGGGGAGAAAGGCAAGTGGACGCTCGGCACGATCGGCGGTTTCGAGATCCTGTGCGAGACCTGGCGCACCCGCTTTGACGGCGAGGAGACATGGGACGCGACCCTCGGTCTTGTGCTGGACGGGCGGATCCTCGGCATGGACTTCGACCGCGAGACAAGCCCGGTCGGGCTGATCAGCCGCATCGAGAACGCATTGTTGCGGTTCGAGGCGGAACTGGCGGACGCGCGCCGTCAGGTGGAGGAAGCCGAACGTAAGCTCCCCGGCTATCGCGCCCGTGTGGGTCTGGCCTTCCCGGAGGCGGCGCTGTTGCAGGAAAAACGCGAGGCCATGGCGGACCTTGAGGCGGATCTGGCAGCCGATACGCACCGCCGTAAGGAAGCGGAAGAGGCTGAAGCAAAGGCCGCGCTCGAAGCTGCGTGAAAATCGGGAAAATAGTCAGAAATGGGGGGAAACCGGTCTGTCTGCTTCGCGTCGCGAGCGCTTGGAAGCAGACATGACCGCCGATCTCGGTGCAGTTCAGTCCTCCACTTCGTCCCCGGGCGACGTGAGGTTAAGTGGGTTTTTTTTACGCCCAACAGGCGGAGCAACTGGCAACAGAGCCCATCCCAAGGCTGATTGCAGAACAAAGTCCTTAAGAGTAGTCGTCGAAGGGCTATTGCCCTCGCATCAACTTTTGAGGCCCACATTGAACCAGACGTCCCACAGCAGCCTTGTTTCCTTCATCTGGCGCATTGCCGACGATTGCCTCCGCGATGTGTACGTACGGGGCAAGTATCGCGATGTGATCCTGCCGATGGTTGTGCTGCGCCGCCTTGACACGTTGCTTGAGCCGACCAAGGACGACGTTATGAAAGAGGTCCGGTACCAAAAAGAAGACATCGGCGCGACGGAGTTGGACGATGAGCCGCTCAAGGATGCCTCTGGTTACGTCTTCTTCAACACCAGCCACTGGACCTTAAAGAAGCTGTACAACACCGCCACCAACAATCAGCAGATCCTTTTAGCCAATATTGAAGATTACCTCGACGGCTTCAGTGACAACGTCAAAGAGATCATCGGTCGCTTCAACCTGTTCGAACAGATGCGCCATATGGCGGAGAAGCAGGTGCTTTTGGACGTCATTGAGAAATTCGTCTCCCCCTGGGTCAACCTGACGCCGAATGACATTGAGGATCCGGAAGGCAACACGCTTCCGGGCCTCTCTAACCTGGGTATGGGATACGTCTTTGAGGAACTGATCCGTAAGTTCAACGAAGAGAACAACGAAGAGGCAGGGGAACATTTCACCCCGCGCGAGGTGATCCACCTCATGACACACCTGCTTTTCGACCCGATAAAGGACCGTCTGCCCCGGATCCTGACGATTTATGATCCGGCTTGCGGGTCGGGCGGCATGCTGACCGAGGCTCAGAACTATATCACGGACGCAGATGGCCCTTTCCATGCCCACGGGGACGTTTACCTCTATGGCAAAGAGATCAACGACGAAACCTACGCGATCTGCAAATCCGACATGATGATCAAGGGCAATAACCCTGAAAACATCCGCGTGGGCTCCACTCTCTCCACTGATGAATTCTCCGCCAACCGCTTCGACTTCATGCTGTCCAACCCGCCCTATGGCAAAAGTTGGAACAGCGAGGTGAAGTACATCAAAGACGGCAAGGACGTCATTGATCCCCGTTTTCAGGTCAAGCTGGCCGACTACTGGGGCAATGTCGAAACGATGGATGCCACCCCGCGCTCATCGGATGGCCAGCTGCTGTTCCTGATGGAAATGATCAGCAAGATGAAACCCACCAGCGCCAGCCCGCTAGGCTCGCGCATCGCGTCGGTCCATAACGGCTCCAGCCTGTTCACTGGGGATGCGGGCAGCGGGGAATCCAACATCCGCCGCTTTATCATCGAAAATGATATGCTGGATACCATCATCCAGCTGCCCAACAACCTGTTCTACAACACCGGCATCACCACCTACATCTGGCTCCTGTCCAACGCCAAGCCCGAGGCACGGCGCGGACGGGTCCAACTGATTGACGCCAGCCTCATGTTCCGCAAGCTGCGCAAGAACCTTGGCGACAAGAACTGCGAGTTCTCGGACGAACATATCCAGCAGATCACCGAGGCCTTCCTGAACTTCGCCCCTGTCGAGCGCCAGATCGACGCGGCAGGCGATCCGCAGGGCATCGCCGTGCAGGTCTTTGACAATGCGGATTTCGGCTACCACAAAGTCACCATCGAACGCCCGGACCGCCGCCGCGCGGGTTTCAGCGCCGAACGCCTCACTCCCCTGCGCTTTGACAAGTCCCTGCGCGAGCCCATGGAATGGCTCTACGACGAACACGGGGATCAGGTCTATCAGTCGGGCTTTTTAAAGGAGCAGGCCAAACACATCACCGCGTGGTGTGAGGAAGCAGGGCTAACCCTGAACGCCAAGGCGAAGGCGAAGCTGCTCGACACCAGATACTGGGTCAAGCTGCGCGACCTGCTGGACACGGCGACCCAGATCATGGGCGATGTAGGCCTTGAAGAGACCGACGACTTCAACGCCTTCCGCAAGGCGGTTAACGCCGCGCTCAAGGCGCGTAAGATCCAGCTGGGCGTGACCGAGAAGAACGCCATCCTGAACGCCGTCAGCTGGTACGACGAGACCGCCCAAAAGGTCATCGCCAAGAAGCACAAGCTGACCGGCGCCGAGGTCGAGGCGCTGACCACGCATCTTGGCTGTGCGGCGGAAGATCTGGCCGATTTCGGTTGGTACCGGCAGAAGGATGGCAGCTACCTGACCTATGAGAGCACCGCAGAGCTGCGCGATGCCGAAAGCGTGGCCCTGAAAGACGACATCCACCGCTACTTCCTAGCAGAGGTGAAGCCGCATGTGGAAGAAGCCTGGATCAACCTCGACAGCGTGAAGATCGGCTACGAGATCAGCTTCAACAAGTACTTCTACCGTCACAAGCCCCTGCGCAGCCTTGAAGAGGTGACGCAGGACATTTTGGCCCTGGAAGAAAAGGCTGACGGGCTGATTGCCGAGCTCCTTGGTGTCGAGGTTGCGACCACGCTGGAGCCAGCGGAATGATGCGGGTGCTTTCAGACACGACTTGGTCGCCTCGGAAGATCTGGAACTGCTTTGACATTGTCAACGGAGCTACACCAGCTTCGGGTACTGCGCACTTCTGGGATGGCGAAATTTCGTGGGTTGGCCCAGCTGATCTTGGAAAGCTAAGCTCAAGAGTGGTTTCCCGCGGCGAACGAAACCTCACGGAATCTGGCTATAAGAACTGTGGCACTACTTTCGTGCCCGCAGGAACAATAATCTTGTCCGCACGGGCTCCTATTGGTCACGTAGCTGTGGCGGCAAACAGACTTTGCTTTAACCAAGGCTGTAAGGGGCTGGTGCCAAATTCAGACATTTTTGGTGAATTCGCGTATTGGCTGATCTTGGCACTCAAGCCAAAACTCGAAGCTGCTGGTCAAGGCACAACCTTTGTTGAGCTGTCCAGAAGCAAGCTTAAGGACGTCACGTTTCTACTGCCACCCCTCCCTGAACAACGCGCCATCGCGGCATTTCTGGATGGGAAATGCGCGACGATTGACGAGGCGGTGCGGATCAAGGAGGAGCAGATCAGGCTCTTGGCCGAGCGCAGGCAGATCCTGATCCAGCAGGCCGTTACTCGTGGCCTGAACCCCGACGCCCCCATGAAGAATAGCGGCATCGACTGGATCGGCCAGATCCCCGCGCATTGGGAGGTGAAGCGCTTCAAATCAGTCGCAACCGCTTTTGGTCGTATCGGCTTTCGAGGCTACAGCACGACGGACCTCGTAAACAAAGGTGAGGGTGCCGTCACCTTGAGTCCCTCAAACCTGTCCGACGGTTTAATGCAGTTTGAGAAATGCAGCTATATAAGTTGGAAGAAGTATCAGGAGTCACCGGAAATACAGGTTGAAGAAGGCGATGTGCTGGTTGTGAAAACTGGATCGACGTTCGGAAAGACTGGTTTCGTCAGGAAGCTACCCGAGCCTGCGACAATCAACCCCCAGCTTGTCGTTTTGAAAAACATCAAATGCGACTCAGAGTTTCTCTACCATCTGATTTCGTCGCCCCAGTTTCAGGCTGAAGTCAAACGAAGGGTCATTGGAAGCACGATCCCGACCATGTCGGAAAGTCGCTTGCTTGGGATTGATCTTCAGATCCCACCTCGAGATGAGCAAAACGAAATTATTGACCATATCGCAGCTGTATCCGGTCAAATTGACGCAGTCATCGCCCTCAAGGAATCCCAGATCACCGCATTGCGGGAATACAAGACGAGCTTGATCAACGCGGCGGTGACTGGAAAGATCAAGGTATTGTAAGCGCCCGGTCCCTCGATGCGGCGTGGTAGAAACTCATTTGAAAGCAACACCATGAATGTCGCGGTCAGCAACACCAAGGAAATCGCCCTTGAACAGGCCATCGAGAGACGGCTTTGCGGCGCGAGCTCCGAAGAGCTGGCCGCCGGGGCCGTCGCCTCTGGCCCTTGCCGTATCGGCCAGCCCGCTGATTTCGACGCGACCCTCGCGCTCGACCGTGCGAAGTTTTGGGAGTTCCTCGAAGCCACCCAATCCAAAGACCTCGACAAGCTCAAGCAGCACAACCCCGCCGACTGGCAGGCCAAGATCACCGGCCAGCTCGACAAGCTGATCAAGTCCAAGGGCCTGCTGCATGTCCTGAAAAAGGGCCTGCCCGTCGACAACGCGCATTTCCACCTGATGTATCCCGCTCCGCTGGCCAGTTCGGCGCAAAAAGTCCACGACAACTTCGCCGCCAATATCTGGAGCGTTACGCGGCAGGTCCATCACAGCACCGCCAACCCGAATGAATCGGTGGACATGGTGGTGTTTTTGAACGGGCTGCCGCTGGTGACGCTGGAGCTGAAGAACGCCTGGACCCACCAGACCGCCCGCTACCACGGCCAGAAGCAGTACCGTGAGCGTGATGCAAACCAGACCCTGCTACGCTTTGGCCGTGTGCTGGTCCACATGACCGCCGACACCGACGAGGTGTGGATGGCGACGAAGCTGGCGGGAGCCTCGACCTTCTTCCTGCCGTTCAACAAGGGGCACAACGAGGGCGCGGGCAACCCGCCGAACCTGAAGGGCCACAAGACGTCTTACCTGTGGGAAGAGGTTCTGCAACCGCAGAGCCTTGCCGGGATCATCCAGCATTTCGTCCTGCTGGAGGGCAAGAAAACCGACCCGCTGGCGAAGAAGACGCTGATCTTCCCGCGATATCACCAGCTGAATGTGGTCCGAAAGCTGCTGTCCCACGCCGCTCAGACGGGCGTAGGGCATAAATACCTGATCCAGCACTCTGCCGGATCAGGAAAATCCAACAGCATCACCTGGGCCGCCTACCAGCTGATCGAGACCCATCCGGCGAAGCTAGACCTGCCGGGCGCCAGGGCGCTGGACTCCCCGCTGTTCGACAGCGTGATCGTCGTGACCGACCGCCGCCTCCTGGACAAGCAGCTGCGAGACAACATCAAGGATTTCTCCGAGGTCAAGAATATCGTGGCCCCGGCGCTGAAATCGTCGGACCTGAAGGCAGCGTTGGAGAACGGCAAGAAGATCATCATCACGACCATTCAGAAGTTCCCCTTCATCATCGAGGGTATCGAGGATTTGGGCGACAAGCGTTTCGCAGTGATCATCGACGAGGCGCACAGCGGCCAGAGCGGCATCGCCAGTGACAAGATGAATCAGGCAATGGGCGGCGACCCAGACGAAGATGACGCGCAGGACAAGATCGTGGCGGCCATGCAGGCCCGCAAGATGCGCGGCAATGCGTCCTACTTTGCCTTCACCGCAACGCCGAAGCCAATCACCCTAGAGAAGTTCGGTGAGCAGCAGCCGGACGGCCGCTTCCTCCCGTTCCACCTATACAGCATGAAGCAGGCGATCGAGGAGGGCTTCATCCTCGACGTGTTGGCGAATTACACGACCTACAAGGGCTATTACGAGATCCAGAAATCCATTGAGGACAATCCCCTGTTCGACACATCCAAGGCGCAGAAGAAGCTGCGCGCCTATGTCGAGCGGAGCCAGCAGACGATCAACACCAAGGCCGAGATCATGGTCGAGAATTTCATCGACAAGGTGGTCAACCCCAAGAAATTGCGCGGCAAAGGCAAAGGGATGATCGTAACCCAAAATATCGAGGTGGCGATCCGCTACTACAAGGCTGTACAGGCAGAGCTTGCCAAGCGCGGTAACCCGTTCAAGGCGCTAATTGCTTTCTCGGGCGAGAAGGAGGTCGATGGGGTCAAGTACACCGAGACCGAGATGAATGGCGTACCTGAGGACAAGACCCGCAGCGAGTTTGACAAGGATGAATTCCGCCTGCTGATCGTCGCAAACAAGTATCTCACCGGTTTCGACCAGCCGAAGCTCTGTGCGATGTACGTCGATAAAAAGCTGCAGTCGGTTCTGGCAGTCCAGGCCCTGTCCCGTTTGAACCGGTCTTCCCCCAAGCTAGGCAAACGGACCGAGGATCTGTTCGTTCTCGACTTCTTCAACTCGATCGAGGACATCAAAGCTGCCTTCGACCCGTTTTTCACGGTGACGACCCTGTCCGAGGCGACGGACGTGAACGTCTTACACGAGCTGAAAGCATCTTTGGATGATGTCGGCGTCTACGAATGGTCAGAGGTAGAGGAATTCTGCAAAAGGTTCTTTGACGGCGAAGATTCCGAGAAACTCAGCCCCCCGATTGACGTGGCTGCCGAACGTTTCAACACCGGCCTGGAACTAGAAGACCAGGAGAAGATCGACTTTAAGATCAAAGCGAAGCAGTTCGTGAAGATCTACGGCCAGATGGCTGCAATCATGCCGTTCGAAGTGGAGGCTTGGGAGAAGCTCTTCTGGTTCCTGAAGTTCCTGGTCCCGAAGCTAAACATCAAGGACCCGAATCAGGATGCGTTGGATGATCTTCTCGAGGCCGTTGACCTTTCGTCATATGGGCTAGAGCGGACAAAACTAAACCAGACCATCGGCCTGGACACTTCAGAAGCAGAGCTAGATCCACAGAACCCCACCCCCCGCGGTTATCGCGAAGGAGAGGTGCAGGAAGACCCGTTGGAAGAGATCATCCGCAGCTTCAACGAACGTTGGTTCCAAGGCTGGAGCGCCACCCCGGAAGAACAACGGATCAAGTTTCTGAACATCGTTGAAAGTGTCCAGGCCCACCCCGACTTCGAAAAGAAATTTGATGAAAATTCTGATCCCTACAGCCGTAACTTGGCATTTGAAAAAATTATGAAAGAAGTCATGCTACAACGCCGGAAAGAGGAGTTGGAACTCTACAAGCTTCACAACCAGGACGAGGCGTTCAGATCTGCGCTATACCTAAGCGTCAAGGAGGCGCTGACACAGAGCCCGCGCTGACAATGAACTGAAGCGTGCCCGCCCAGACTTCGGAGACGATGAATTCGTCCAATGAACTCGAATTGACCTTCTCCACCGATTGCCCTTCGATCATAATCAGGGTCTGCCAGTTTGATATTATTGGTCGCAAGGTTGATCGAATGACAAGCACGTCTGGCTCTGTGCCTTTAGGCCACTTGTGGCACAGGCCCCCCGTCATTTTAGGCTCAACGGACTGAACCGCCCCGGGATTGACGGTTACCAATTCGTGCAAGCTTTGAGCCATGTCCGCTTCGGAGAAGCCCGCGGCTGCACATTGACGTCCGACAAGAGGCGACTGCAGCCTGTCTGCTCTGTTCATTAAGAATGGAGCGACAAGCTGGCGTGGAGGACCAGAAGATGAGTTATTGAGTAGCAAATTCATCAATGACGTGCCTGGCTAAAACGTCATATGCAAGAGATAGTTTGCTGATCTGGATCGAGATAAACCCAATCTATATGCTTACAATTCATCGCCACTGCTACCAAACCCCGGGCTGAAAAGGCGCTTGTAGAGACGCTCTGCGTAGCTATCCGTCATTCCAGCAATATAATCGCATACACGACGTTTCTCAGAGCTTTCTATACATCCATCTTCCCAAGATGCTTGTGGAATCAGGCTTTTAGGATCTGACTGTAGAGTTTCGAACAACCGCTTTACGATCATTTGACCACGTCGTTCGAGCTGCTGCACCTCAGCTTTCCTAATAATGAGTTCGTAAGCCAGCCCCTTGAGAGATTTTAATAACTTTTTATGGGGATCAGGAAGAGTTGCGTTGAATCTGAGAAGTGGATGTATGTACGAAACATCCTCTGAAAGCTCGACGCTACTGACAAAAAGGTTTACAAGCCCAGAAATCATCTGCTTTCTTTGGAAGCTATCTGCAAGAAGGCCTCTCGCTACTGAATCTGCATTAAATCCATTCAAAGATTTACCGTCAATTTTGTCAAAAGCTACTGTAACTGCATTTCGGACAGCACTTTCGGTTGCCAAACCTCGAGCGACAATGTCCTCTATATCATGAATGCCATAAGCAATGTCATCAGCAAGCTCGAGGATACTGCAGTCAAGGGTATGATGCGCCTGTTTGCCGTCCGCTGATGCTATAAACTGCCGTGTATCATTGGGTGAGAAGCCATCGAGAGCCCATGCGACAACATCTGCTTCGTCTTCGTGATAAGATTTAGGGGGATGACTAAAAGCGTCAAGGTCAAAGTTTTTGATTGAACGAGGATACTTCAATATCCCCAAAGTCAAACGACGTGTTGGATATAGCCCTTTCCCTCGTTCTTTATATTTTTCCAGTTTAGTTATAATGCGAAGGGTCTGACCATTCCCTTCGAACCCGCCGTGCTGCAACATGGCTTCATGCAGCGCCTGCTCCCCTTTGTGTCCAAACGGCGGGTGACCAAGATCATGAGCGAGACAGGCGGCTTCAATCAGATCCCGCTCAGGTAACCATTTTTGAGCGTTTTCGTCGAGACTTTGTTTTTGAGATTGTAATACCTGAAGTAGGCCATAACCAATCTGGGACACTTCAATAGAATGAGTTAGGCGGGTGCGATGAAAATCACCTTCTCCGACACCCATTACCTGCGTCTTGCCTTGTAGCCGCCTAAAGGCAGCTGAATGCATTATGCGTGCGCGGTCTCTTTGAAATGGTGAACGAGGGTCTCCTAAGCGTTGGGGCTGATTTGCATAAAGTCGCTCTTCAAAAAACCTCAAATCAGAGCTCATAGATATTGTCCTTTTCCTAATGGTTTAAGTCGAGTTTTAGTTGAAAATTTATGCTTACAATGTCGGTCATAAGGACGAAACGATACTATATTGTCGTCACAGACGCACAAAGAAGCTAATTTTATTATTGGGTTATGGAATCGATTCAACGATTCAGGTTCAAACAGATGATGTCCGCTATGTGAAGACCCAGTTGATGATGTGTATGTCTGACATTTAGGCGACTACCGCCTGTCCACTCTGTTTCTGCTGAGCCGACAGGCAGTTTCGGCGGGAATGGAAAATCTGCTGTTTGCGTTTAGAAGTCGAGAAGGTGTCGGTAGTTTCTCAGTGAACCGCTGCGACATCACCATTCTCACATTGCTTCAAAACTGGAAGCATGAATAAGTATTAGTGGTGTGAGCTAATTATCTTTTGATTGACAAAATCTAATATCGTTTCATATTTAACGATATTACAATCGAAGCGGATTTATTATGAATCAAAATAAATTAACTGAGGCCATAGAAAAAATTGGCAAAGTAAGCTTACGAGGTGGTATCTTCGGCAAGAATACTTTAGCTCTTATTGCAACGGTCATTTGTATCTCCGCCATTGTGCTGGCAGCGCGGAACTTATATCTAGATATCGCTGCCGTTATTTTAATATTTATATTTTCCGCTTATTTTTTATGGAGACTTCTTCAATTCGCCGAAAAAAATCCATTGATCGCCATTTTGGATGGTGCGGAATTCGTTGCACATGAGCGTATAATACAGGAATCGAAGTATGGTGGCGTTCTGCAATCACAAGCAAATGCGATCGATCATGCGCAACCAATTATCGATAATGCATCTATAGAAGCAGATGATATTGAAGAACCTAAAAAATAGAGGGGCAGTGATGACAGGTTTTTTCGTTGTTTATTTAGATCGAAAGCCAGATGTTACTGCTGATCAAGTTGAGGAGAAAATGAACAAAGCAATCGACTGGTATAAAGTCGATTCTAAAATGTGGATTCTCTATTCAAGCTCAAGCGTTGAAAAGTTGTATGCAAGGCTATCACCTCTTGCAAAAGGGGGGGGTAACGTATTCATCTGCGAATTAAACATAGATAATCGGCAGGGATGGATGTCCAAATCTTTTTGGAGTTGGATTAAAAAGGAACGTTAGAGAAGAGTAGGAAAGTGTGTCCGCTTCAATCGAGGAAAACCTAAGCTTTCTACGTCCGATATGTAGGCGTAAGCCGCCTGTCTGCTTTTTTGTCACTGGGCAGACAGGCAGTTTAGGAGGAAAATCTGACGTTCACACATGAATACGTCGTCTATTTTTTTGGCAAAAAAATAGACTCATTCGGATAAATTAAAGTTCTGGCTTGATAAATACGAAGATAAACTGATCTGTCTTTCCTCGAATAGCAGGATCAAAAACTTTGAGATGATGATCATCTTTAGGATTCGAAAGTAATTTGCTCTCACTTTTCAAAGTAAAGCCCGTATTCAGAATGGCTTTTTTGGCGACTTCCGGATCAATACGGTGCAAAGTGTTCGTCTCACTGAGGCCCGTCCCTGGGGCGGCCACATGATCAATGACAACAAAAAGGTCATCTGGGGCAGCCGCTACGTTTTCTGTCCCTGGTGCCCCGACCAGCACTTTCATGCGGATTTCGCCCTTTGACCCCGGAGTGACCATGCCTGCTGGCCAGATATCCAGCACCTTACCTTCAGGACCAACAATACCAGAGAAAATACGGGTCCAATAACCACCTCCCGGCAGAAAATCAGCAACCTGCTCGCCTGGCTTGATCTCAGCCAAGGCAGCGATCTCAGCTCCGTGTCGACGGGTATCATCCGCTCTGTCGCTCTGGCGAATTGGAGCAGTCATTGCAGACGAGATATAATTTTCTAAGGGGGCGGCATAAGCTACAGAAGACGCCAGAAGCGTGATCACGGCGGCTGAGACTGCTTTGCGCATAATTATGATCCAATCATCTCATACCAGAAATGCCACATAAGGTTATTATCTTGATACTGTGGCAATGTTGAAAAATATTCACATGCTCATGTCCGCAGGAGAGTTTTCTCGCAACGGAAAACGAACGAAGACGGATTTTTGGAAAGCACTTCCGCCATGACTGGAGGCTTACTTTCAACAGAACCGTATTATTCCTGTTTAAGTTGAGTGGGCGTATCATGACACGCCTCTTCGGGTGTGCGTCTAGCCAGCGGCCACGCCCATCCATGATGATGCTGCTCGGCATATTAGGTAATGTCAGGGCATCAGACCTGATTGGACCGATCAATCACGAACCGCACTCCCCTAAAGGCTACAGCACCTCGCGTGCTGGCACCGGGACATTGCAGAGTGCGACCCCATGGGCGGGATGAACAAAGAACGGATCAATCCTAGCGGCGCGCGCAGCAAGATACGCCGTGAATGTCGCACTCTCGACGCGCATCGTCTGAACCTTCGGGCGCTCGGAGACCGGCAAGTCCGAAGCAAGCACGACGCTTTGAATACCGACGTTCTGTCGCACATCGTTATAAAACCCAAGTGGACCCGTGCCACGCGGTAACGCGCCCAATTGCTCCATCCCGACCAATACACGGCCGACGACCGCGAGGTTTCGGTCGAGTTGGCGGGGCGCCTCACCGTTGACCACATAAAGTTCCTGTCCGTTTCCTGTATCCGGCGGCATATCCCGCGCCACACCGATAGTCCCGTAGCACTGCGCCGGCCACACGCTCGTTCCATCGCCGCCAACTGGCCATCCATCTGCAAATCCGACCTGCGCGGCATAAGGATCGGTATAGCCGAGAGGATGATATGTGAGACCATCGAGCGGGCGATCGTATTCAGCAGGCGGATGCACGACGAAATGCGTGGGCAAAGATGCTTTTTCGTCCCTGACGCTCCATTGGACGACGTAATTATCCTGCACACGCATGATCGCTCCGCCGTCCCAGGCCCGACCTTGCGCAAGACGCACGATATTAGCGACGTGAACAGGCGAAAATTGCGGAGCGAGTTCGATTACGATCCGCCGCCCATCGTTCGTCTCCATAAGCAACAACTGCTCGGGCGCGACCGTCCGCCATGCACTATCCGGAGCATGATCCACGATCTCGGCAGGCGAGGGCACCGCAGCAAGAGTGCCCCCCAACGGCAATACGAGCAATAAGGCAGGAAGAGCATTTCGCATACGAGACAGAATGCCCATTTCCTACACCGAGGACTAGCCATTTCCAGTTCTCCCTCGTAGGACTGAAGCAGAATAGGCCTTCCACGTTACTTCGCAGGTGAATCAGAGGCAGTACTCCGTGGGGAGGGGAGTCAGCAAAAATCCGCTTCTAAGACGGATGCCAGAGATCTTGAGCGTCGGGAAAGTAGGCGTGATCGGCTTGTCTCAAGGATAGCGAGAAATACGTCGTGCCGTAGGCAGAAGCTCCCGGAATTGTTTCAGTACGGGACGCATGAACGCGTCACTGAACTGACCAAGCGATGACGTGTGCTGCAAGTAATACGAGGTAGCGGTCGGATCCAGGTTGTATTCGTCCAACAGGATCCATTGGCGCAATTCCTGATCAAGGCCTGCCCGCTTTTTCTCGGTTGCCGGGACCTCGACTGCAATGCGTGGCCCAGAGGGTTGTTTCGTCGTCAGGGGAAGGA
Organism: Gluconobacter sp. P5E10; assembly: GCF_018812145.1. Taxonomy (NCBI): domain Bacteria; kingdom Pseudomonadati; phylum Pseudomonadota; class Alphaproteobacteria; order Acetobacterales; family Acetobacteraceae; genus Gluconobacter; species Gluconobacter sp. P5E10. The sequence continues at coordinate 44,281 of NZ_JACRVZ010000012.1, forward strand.
GCAGAACATACTGACGATCATCACGTCCCACAAAGACTGCGGCAACTGCTGTTGGACGATCTTTGCGTCCTTCTGTTTCGCCATTCCCGCTCTGCCAATGCCAGAGATAGGGGTATCGCAGCACCATCCCTGGCCGAAATGTGTGACTCATGGTTCTGTGCGGGTTTCCAGCAGGTACCCATCGATCGCATTTGCTACATCGTGGGCCAGATCCTGAGGCATTTCCGTAGTGGCACCGGCAGTACGCTCTGGTGCGCTTCCCACCAATGCCTCGTATTGTTCGACACTCAGCATGACCAATCGTGGTTTGCCGCGCTGATTAATTGAAATTGGCCCTTGCAGGGCACTGGCGATGATGTCTCCGGATTTGCGGGACAAATCGCTTGTCGAGAATGTGCGCATAGCGTTCTCCTTTATTTACATAAAATACAGCATTCACCGATTTGATGCAATTTCTGAAAGGGTGAAGGAATAAGAGGAAAGGCGGGGCTGTCACGAACCAGCCAGCCGCGCAAGGCTCAGGCCGGGCGCGCTTCGCGCGGCCTTGCGCGGCTGGCTGGCCCGTGACGCGGGAGGGACATCTGAAAAATTATAGAAAGAGCGTCCCATGGCCGAGCTTCGCCGCGTTGATCCGAGAACCCTTGTGCCCAATCCGAACAATCCGCGCTCTTCCATCGGAAGCCTTGAGGAGCTGCGCAAACTCGCCCTGAATATCAAGGCGATTGGCATCCTCCATCCTCCGGCCGTCCGGGAACTGGAAGACGGCCGCCTCATGATCGTGGCAGGCCACCGTCGGACAGAAGGCGCCATCTATGCCGGTCTGACCGAGATCGACGTTTATGTCGGAGATCAGAGCGAAGACCTTGATGCCCTGGCCGCCGTCAGTGAGAACTTCGTGCGTCTGGACATGACGGAGCCGGAACAGTGGAACAGCGTCACCCGCCTGCGCGAGCAGCTCGGCTATACAGACCCGCAGGTCTGTGCCGCCCTGATGGTCACGCCGAGCTATCTCAAGCGTCTCAGCCTTCTGGCGAAGCTGCACCCGCCCATTCTGGATGCCATCGCCCTTGGCCGAGGCCCTGATGAGCGGCAGCGCAAGATCATCGCGCAGGCCTCTCTGGACGAGCAGCGTGCCGCATGGGCGGAAATGTTTTCCGAGAGCGTGGAAGACGACGAGGATCCGGCCGAGTATCGCGTGAAGGCCGAAGATCCGGAGGACACCGTGGCCTGGGGCGCACTTGCCCGAAATCTCGAACAGAAGGAATGGTACGCCCGCGACGCCAGGTTTGGCGACGATCTTGCCCGCAAGCACAAGATTGTCTGGATGGAAGATCTGTTTGCCGAGCCCGGAACGGACGGCCGCTACACGCTCGATGCCACGGCTTACGCGGCCGCACAGCAGGACTGGCTGGACAATGAGCGGCCCGAAAACTCCATTGTCCTGACCTCGGACGAGTACGGATACGTCCGCGCGCCCGAGGGCTTCATCACCATGGGCACCTGGATGGCGACACAGGAGGGGGAGGTCATGGGCTACGGCCTTAATCCTCGGACCCTGAAGATCGTGGAAGAACGCTGCCGTCCTTACAGCGCAGCAAAGCTGGACCACACGGGCGGCTCTTCCACGCCCGAAGCCCCGAAGGAACGACCGGACGTTTCCGGGACCGGCCACAAGATGATCGGCGAGATCCGCACCGTCGCTTTGCGCGAAGCCCTCGGCGAGGTGGCCGAGACAGCCGATCCATGGGAGCTGATCGCAGCCCTCCTGCTGGCGCTGGAAGCCGAGAACGTCCGTGTGCATGGCGATGCCAGCGGAAACAACTGGTCAGAGCCAACCGCCCGCACGCTTGCGATGGCTGACCTGTTCCCCGAAGGCAGCCTTGTCCGCGACGAAAAGCTGATCCGCCGCCATGCCGTCACCGTCCTGCAAAGCATCCTGAACTGCGACGTGTCGATGCACAGCGGCAGTGGCCTGCCCGCGCAGCTCGTGGGCGTTCTGTTCGGTGCCGACCAGAAGATGCCCAGCATGGCCTTTGAGGCGTTCCTCAAATGCTACAGCAAGCCCGGCATCACCAAAGCGGTTCAAACCGAAGGCCTTGCGCCGCAGAACACCGGCAAGGAGATGCGTGCGGTCCTTATGAACCATGTCGGGGAAGGCCACTGGCTGCCCGAGGTGGCGTCCTTTGCGCAGGCGCAGGACGTCTGGACGCAAAAGCAGAAGAAAAAACAGGCGAAGATCCGGGAGCTGGAAAGCGTGGTGGACGATGAGGACCTGGACGAGATGCCTGAAGATGATTTCGATGGAGCAGCCGATGATGAGGCCGACCTGTCGAACGGCCCTGTCGTGCCAGTGACGGAGCCGGACTCAGAAGAGAGTTTCTCTCTGCAAGCGCCCGAGCCCGAGCCGTCGGAGCACAACGAGGCCATGCAGTTCATGCGGGACCACCTCGAAATCGTTGTCGTGGCCTGAAGCAGGGAGCGGGAAAAGAAAAGGAAAGGAGGGGAGGGGCGCTGCCATCGCGCTCCGGCCGGGTCAAAAGGTGGCTCCTCACCGGCTTCGCCGCTTCCGGTGCCGGCGCACGCGCCGCTTTTGACCCGGCCCTCCCGCGCTGACGCTGGAGAAGACATCACGAAAATCCAAAGGAAAAGGATCAGACGATGTTCGTTCCCTCTCTCGCTCCCATTCAGGTCGGCACCCGCGTTTATACCCATCTCTACAGCCGGGGAGCCGGGATCGTCATGGCTGTTTACGGCAAGGAAAGCCCGACCACCGTCCGGTCCCTGTCGCGTGGCGGGGCCATCGTGTCGGGTGGGAGCGCCTCCTACGATATCGTCTTTGCCTGTGGCTCGATCTCCCGTCGTCTGCCCGAGGCCATTCTGCGCGGTGTCCAGTGGCGGATCGAAGCCGACAAGAAACTGGCAAGCGCTGAGGAGATCGCCTTCCTCCGCACCCATGCCGAAGAGGTTGAGGCTGAGAAGGTGGCAGCCGAAGCGCGCGCGAAAGCCGAACATGCCGCCGAGGTCGCAGCACTGCGCGTCAATCCGGACTATGCCCATCTGGAACAGGGCGACGACAGCAGCGGCACGCTGGCGGCCAAAAACATCCGCCGGATGCTGAAGAAGGCTTTCCCGAAGGTGAAGTTTTCCGTCCGCAAAAGCCACTACGGCAGTGTGACCGTGCGGACCGAGGAGGATCTGGACGAGACGGCGACCGAAACCCTCCAGGCCATCACTTCGCGGTTCAAGTCCGGATATTACGACTGGCAGTCCGACTGCCACCTGACCAGCAACAGCCCCTGGCAGGACGTGTTCGGCAGCTCCGAATTTGTGAGCGACTGAGCCTCTCTTTTTCCGTTCGCCCTTCAAGGCCGCCCGTTCCGGAGCGGCCTTTTTCAGTTCCGGAGCCCTGACATGCCCGTTTTTATTGTGACGCTCAGCGAGTGCCAGCTTCTCTCCGATCGCGTCAACTTTCACGTCGAGGCCGAGACGGCCGAGGCAGCCGGTCAGCTTGTGCTGGACGCGACGGCCGACGAGCCGAACGAGAGCGGGCTGCGCCCGGTTCGCCTGCCAGACGGTCAGAAGACCGTTCTCGAACCCGGAGACGTGGACGGAAATGAAGTCTCGGTGTCCGTCCGCCCGGTCGATCAGCCGGATGCGGTGGCCACGCAGATCGGCGCGTGCTGGCATCTGGATCTCTCGGCACCTGAAGCGCGCCGCCTTCTTCCCGTCCTGACCGGTGCGGTTGTGGACGAGGACGATTCCGTAACGCGCGCGCTCTGTGCCCGCCTGGCGCGGCAGGTCGCCAATCTCGCGCAGTAGGAGACGGGAAAAGAAAAAGGGGGAAGGGGAAGAAGGAGAGGGCAGGCACCACACCGGAGCCTGTCTGGCAAAGGGTGGGTCGGCCGTCTCCTCGCTGCGCTGCGGGTCGTCCGATCCCGCTGCGTTGCAGCGCCTTTGCCAGCCAGTCTCCGCTGCGGTCGCCGGAAGAGGTCATGAAAGAAAACAGGAGAATGACATGGCCGACATTTCCGATCTTCGCCCCCGCAACCGCACGGAATGGCTCGAACTCGCAGGGTTCGTAGCGGGCGTCGCGCTGTTCGCAGCCTTCATCGTTCTGGTGGTGGTGCTTCCCGCCTTTCTCTGACCGATCCGAGATCAGCCGCCCTCACGGGCGGCCCTGTCCTGTGTGGAGATCACCATGCCGACATACACTCTGGCTGCCATCCCTGCGGCCTCTCACGGGAGCCTCATCTCCTGTTCGTCCCCTGACCGCTACAGACAGACACGGATCGAAGCGGCTGACCTTGCGGAAATCCGGGTGGCAGTAGCCGCATACGGTGCACGCCTGCACGACGACTACCCGGAAGACTCCTTTCTCGTGTCTGTGACACCCGAGCGTGGGAGCGATCATCCCGAGGGCTTCTGCGACGCCCGCTGGAAAGGCTCCCTCGGGACCGAGCAGTGGATCAGGACGATCCCTGAGGAGACGCCGTTCAAAGCCTACCTCGCCGAGGTCGAGGCGATGCTTGAGCGCGAGGTGCAGTCATGAACGGCCCGGAGCCAGCGTCCATCGCGTGTCCGTCGCTGCGACGGCCTCCGATCCAGCCTCAGGGCCTCACCGCAACGCAGTTCAGCGACACAGCCGAGAAAGCGAAAATCGGCAATGCGCTGCTGGCCTTCATCGCACGCGGGTTTCCGCAGAGCGCGTGGAACCGCACGCTTTACAACCGCCTGAGCCAGATGTTCGGGCATATCGCCCATTTCGACATCCATGGCTTCTGGGGGGCGCAGTTCTCCACGACACAGGCGCGTCTGGGCTTCCTGCGTGGCATCGCCCTGTACCGCTGTTATGGCGATCCGGCCTGGACCTGGTCGGACGTCGAACGCGACATCCGCGAGCGCATCATCGGCAGCGGGCTGATCGACGCTTACACACGCGCCCTTGCCGCCGAGCAGGAGGCCCGCGACCGGGCCGATCTGGCCCGTCTGGCACAGCGCTTCCGGATCGCCCTGCCATCCGAACACCAGCCTCTCCCTGCCGCGCCCGTGCAGGCCGAGCTTTTCTGACACGGGCCAGAGAAAAGGACAGACCAATGGTTCAGACCCTCAGCCTTGCCATCGTCATTGGCAACCTTGGTGCGGATCCCGAGATCCGCACAGGGCAGGACGGACACCGCGTGGCCCTCTTCCGTCTGGCGACGGACAGCCACCGGACCGACACGCACACCGGTCGTCGCGTCCCGCAGACCGTGTGGCACAGGATCGTCTGCCACAACGACTTTCTGACAGATCTTCTGGAGCGACGCGCCCGCAAGGGCCAGCTCGTGTTCGTACGCGGCGCTTACGAACCCCGTCCCCGCACAGATCAGGCGCCCCCTGAGACCGAGATCGTCGTGAGCGCCCAGGACGGGGATGTGATGATCCTTAGCGATCCGGGACGCTGACGTCCTTTTTCTTCGAAACACGCACGCAAACCGGCCCTGGAGCCGGTCTTTTTATACCCGCTTCCTGAAGGAGGCGGGTTTCAGGAGGCTTTATGTTCTATTCGACGCCCGCTCCCCTCACAGTCCCTCGCAGTCAGGCGCGCGCCCTGAGTGTGCGCCTCATGGCAGAGGCCGTGTTCCTGGAAGACACGGATCAGTCCCTCATGCTGCCATCGCGCCTGACGGCCGGTTTCCGCCGCAAGGCCGCGACGCTGCGCCGCCGCTCGCAGGAGAAGCTCCTGGACAGCCTCGATCGTCCGGAAGGTGTGGCATGAGGACGGCGACGGTGGACCGCCGCGCGTATTCACGCCGTTTCTGGGACGGAAAAACGCGGTTCTCACAGGCCGTGAGACGCACACTGGCGGAGCTGGAGCGACAGAAAGGGCAGACGAAGAAGGACGAAGACGGGATGGCCGACACAGGGCCTTCGAAAAAAAGCTGAGGCCGGGGGGCATCAGTCGCAGATGGCACGGGCAGGCTGGTGACACTTCTTGAAGGATCCGTTCATGCCGTATCATCAGACGTTGCCGCTTCAACCACCCCTTGCGGGGTGGCACGGAGCTGTGTTCCGACCTCGCCGTCATGCGATCAGTGTGACAGTCACGGTCCGAGGGTCTCAAGACAACCCTTCGGGCTCCAGACCGCGTCTTTCGTCAAAAGAGGGCCGCGTTCATCGCAGGACGTTGTCCCGCGCCGCCCGCAACCCGCTTTTGCCGATCCGCAGTCTTCCGGTCCTGACACCCTCGGCCCGCAACTGTCGTGTTCCTGGCAGGACGGGACGAGAAAAACGTCTCCACACATCTCCTTTCAGCGGCAACACCGGGGGCTGCGCTGCCCCCGAAACCCCCGCAGGACGAACAAGAAAAACTGGTTTTTGCCGCTCTGGACGCAAGAACTATTTCACTAAAACAAGTAAATATATTCCGCCCTATTCTGTTGTATTCATTGGATATTATGGCGGGAATTTACTATACTTACCACAGATCGAAAGTAACGGACGTTCGGGAGGATATTCCGCCATGGCTTACCAGAACTCGCCCCAGCAGATGAACGACGAACTCCAGAAGTTTCGTGACGAGATCAGTTGCATCGTTGTTCTGGAGAAGGCCGGTTACAGGTTCGCCCGGTCCGAAAGTTCCGCCCGTCACATGCGCTTTCGTCGCCAGAAGGGCGAGAGCATCATCGTGACCCATGGCGGTAAAGGCTGGTGGGATCCGCACAATTCCTCTTCGATCGTCAAAGGCTCGGTCATCGACCTGGTCCGGTTCCTCAATCCGGGCATGTCCCTTGGCAATGCGCGCGTGGAACTCCGTGGAATGCTGGGCCTTGCGCCGAGCGGGGCCGAGTACGTGGCGGAACCCAAGGAGCGCAAGCCCGCGCGTGATCCGAAATATATGTGGAAGAACCGTCAGGCTCCCCGTCCCGGGTCGGCCGCCTGGATCTATCTGACCCGCGACCGGGCGTTGCCGGAGAGCATCCTTCATCTGGCCATCGAGCAGGGCCTCCTGCGTGAAGGCATGAAGGGCACGGCGTGGTTCGCTCATAGCAACAATGCCGGTGAGCTGACTGGCATGGAGATGCGCGGTCCGGACTATCGCGGCTTCTCCTCGGGCGGCGGTGGCAAGCTTCTCTTTCGGATGAGGACTGGCGAAAAAGGGGAAACGCCCGTTCGTCTGGTCATCGGTGAGTCTGCCATCGACGTGCTGTCCTATGCCGCCATGGACCCGTTCAATTTTGAACCCAGCCTGTATGTCTCATCAGGCGGCGGCATGAGTCCCGAGGCCCTGGAGGAGTTTCGTGCGCTTCTTGGCACCCTTGAGGCAGGCGGCCGCGTCATGATTGCCGTGGACTGCGATGCCCAGGGCGACCGTTACGAAGAGATCTATGCGCCCATGATCCGTGAGGCCGGGCTGAAACCCCTGCGCTACTCACCCAGTGCCCGGGACAAGGACTGGAACGCCGTCCTGCAGCGCCGCGCCCGTCAGGACGTGGCCGCATGAAACAGAGTAAATCCCGTCTGAGCTGGCAGGCCATCACCCTGATCCTGTGGCGGCAGGACGCAGAGGCCATGAAAGTCTGGAAGCGTGCCGGGGTGGGATCTTCTGCCCCTGAAGTCTTCTGTGAGGCGCAGACGCCCGAGGGTCTGGTGCAGGGTGTCGTGATCGGCGGTGATCGCCTGAATGACGCCTGGGACCGCGACGGCGAGCTGATCGTCTTCACCCGCAAGTCCACGATCGTCCGTCTGAACGGACCTGAACTCCCAACGCTCACTTTGTCAGCCTGCCCCAAGGCTTTTGAGGACGTCATGATGTATAACGACACCCGCTCTGCGGCCCGCCAGCATATCGACCAGATGGTTCTCAAGAGCGGCCTGACCTTCAACATGCTGGGCCATGAAAAGGCCTCTGCGATCTGGATGGATCATGCGCGCCGCCTCGGCTGTACGGATCCGGAAGCGCCGGAGATGCCGGTCCCGCATCAGCTTGTGTGGCTGGGCAGCGGCCTGAACCGCGCCCTGGCCCTCGTCATTGCCGGGCGTTGGGACGGCCCTCATGAGGGCTTCAATCTCTATCATCCGCTGACCCTCTTTACTGACAGCAGCAATGTCGTGGCCGTCGAGGATCCGGTGGCGTCTGAAGTCTATCCGGTTGAGCAGGTGCCCGCATGAGCGTCTATCCCCAAACCCTCGCACCCGTACTGGATCCGCTGACCCCTGTGCAGCGTGAGGCCGCCATGGCGCTTGGCCGCGTGCTGGTGCTGGCTGGGGCGGGAACGGGAAAAACAAAGACGCTTACGGCTGGTGTGGCCTGCCGGATTCAGATGTATGGGATGCGCCCGTCACAGATCCTGTGTGTGACCTTTACCAACAAGGCTGCTCAGGAAATGCGCGAGCGCATCACGAGCGTCTTAGGCGAGGGACAGGCTCCATTCTGGCTTGGCACCTTTCACGGCCTCGGCGCGCGGCAGCTCCGGGCGGAGCCTGAGGTGGCGCAGTTGCACCCGGGCTTTGACATCCGCGACGCAGATGATGCCACGGCGCTGATCCGTCGTCTCATGAAGGCCATGGACCCGGAGACTGTGCCCGAACCGGACACAGGCAAGAAGTGTGACGTCCGGCAGGTCAAAAAGATGGGCGAGCGGATCGGGCATCTGAAGGAGAACCTCGTGACACCTGAGGCCGCACCGGCCTGGGTGCGCGGGCTGATCGAGCGCCGCCGTGCAGCGCGTCAGATGGTCGATGTTGAAGGCTGGGAGTTTGCGGTCCGGCTTTACCAGATCTATCAGGCCACCCTGCGCGAGCAGAATGCCGCCGATTTCTCGGACCTGCTGATGTGGCCAACGCTTGCGCTGATGAATGACCGATCCTATCGTGACAGGTGGTCGCAGCGCTTCACGTCCGTGATGGCCGATGAGTTTCAGGACGTGAACCGTGCGCAGATGCTGTGGCTCACCTATATGTCTGAATACTCACGGGAACTCTTTGCCGTGGGCGATGATTCGCAATCAATATATTCTTGGCGTGGGGCCAAAATTGGCTTTATCCGGAACTTCGTTCGGGAGTTTGACGGGGCCAGACTTTTCAAGCTCGAAGAGAACTTCCGCTCGACGCATCATATCCTCCAGGCTGCCAACGCCATCATCGCGCGAGACCCGGGCCGGATCCCGAAGACGCTGTTTACCCAGAAGGGCGACGGTCAGAAGATTGAGGTGCTCTCCTACGATTATGCGTCAGATGAGGCCGACGCGATTGCAGCCGAGATGGGACGTCGTGCGGCAGAAGGTGTCGCCTGGCATGACATGGCGATGATCTACCGGATCAACCGTCTGTCCCGTTCTCTGGAAGAAGCGCTGCTCAAGGCGCGCATCCCCTACGAGATCATCGGCGATGTCGGCTTCTATCATCGCGCCGTGGTGAAGGACGCGCTCGCTTTCCTGATGCTGGCGGCCTGCTCTGACAGTCGCCAGTCCGATGAGGCGTTCCGGCGCGTGGCCAATGTGCCCAGGCGCGGCCTTGGCGCCAAGGCGCTTGGCCAGATCGAGCAGGAGGCTCAGGATCGCGGCCTCAGCCTGTGTGCGGCCGTCACCACGGCAACGCTTCCGGCCAAGGTGCGTGACAGCCTGCTTGCCTTCCGTGAGACGGTCTCCCGGATCGGGCAGATCCCGGACATGCGGCTTTGCGATCGCCTCGATACGCTTCTGAAAGAGACGGGCTATTATACGATGTGGCGGGAGGCCGCATCCGAAGAGGGGGAGACGGCCTTGCAGAACCTGTCCGAGCTGGTCGGGCTGGCCGAGGGCTTTACCCGGCTTCAGGATCTTCTGGAGCACGCAGCCCTTGCCACGGCCTCACCGAATGAGCGCGGACGCGACCGGGTGCAGCTCATGACCATGCATCGGGCCAAAGGTCTGGAGTTTCCCCACGTCTTCCTGCCAGCCTGGGAGGAGACAGTCTTTCCGGGGATGGGCGAGCGCAATTATGAGGAAGAGCGCCGTCTGGCCTATGTGTCGCTGACCCGTGCCATGCAGCAGGCCACGATCAGCAGTGTCGGCTATCGTCAGGGTGTTTCAGCGAGGCCGTCAGGCTTCATTGAGGAAATCCCAGCCGAGCATCGCGTGACGGGCTGGCTGCGCCAGCAGGGGCAATCGAAGAGAAGAGAGACAGGGGGCCGGTTCCGGCACACGGCGGCCGCTCTTGATGCCATGGGGTTTTAAGGGATGTCCGATCATCACAGTCCTGACGACAGGCCTTACATCTCTCAGCGGCCCAGGACGAAGTCCGGCTGGCTTTATGACTGCGAGGTTTGCGGGAAGGGCGCAGCTTTCGGGTTCACCGGAACAAAGGGCGATACACACTATTGCTCCGAGCACCGTCATCTGGGACGAGGCGTGGCTCCGGCCCCCATGCCGCGAACCACGCGGCCGCAGTGACCTGTCAGGTTATCTTTCGTATAGGGTGCGATCCTGCACAGTCGAAATTTGAAAAGGGAATTTGCAATGACCTCAAATAGTGAGACAGATTTTCGGCGTCTGACAGCCAATATTGTGGAAAGCTATGTGAGTGCCCATGAACTTCCCGCAGAGCAGATTTCTGATTTGATCCGCAGTGTTCATACAGCCCTTGCGTCGGCCGGCCAGCCGCCGGAGCCAGAACCAGTTGAGCTGGTCCCGGCCGTCCATCCGAAGCGGTCCGTGTTCGAGGACTACATCATCTGTCTCGAAGACGGAAAGAAGCTGAAGATGCTCAAGCGCCATCTCAAGAGCGTCTATAATCTCACCCCGGATGAGTACCGCTCAAAATGGGGACTGCCGTCCAACTATCCCATGACGGCGCCAGGATATTCACGGCATCGGACCGAGCTGGCGCATCAGATCGGTCTTGGGACCGCGAAGGGTGGTCGGAGCCAGCCTACACCTGAGCCCGAAGAGACCGAGCCTGAGGTGCCTGTGCGGAAAATCCCGGAGAAGCGTCGCGGACGCCCTGCAAAGGGCTGAGTCTCTTTTAGGAAGTCGCAGAAGCGGTCTTTACCTTTGCGGGGTAAAGGGATCTTTTCAGATCCAATGAACCGCAAGGACAGACCGTGACCCGCCTTCTTTCTTCTCTCGCCCTGGCAGCCGGCCTCACGGCCGCTGCCCTTTCGCCAGCCATGGCCCTCGATCCCGCGCTTGGGAGTATGGGGATTGCGATCCCGTCACCCGTGGCCGGAGGCCATGCGGCCTCTGTCCGAACCACATTTGAAGCCATCCCTGACAGTCTTCAGGATCTTCTGAACAAGAATTATCTCATCCATTCCAGCGCAGGCGAGGAGGGCAATATCCTGATCCTCCAGAAGGATAATGGTGCGGCACAGCCTTACACCTGGGTGCGGTGCGAGCTGCTCGGCGATCATAATGGCAATACGCGTCTGACCTTCAGTCAGCATGTGACCTCCACCTGCTGGAAGCTGAACTGATGTGTGATGCGATGCCGGTCTCAAAGACCGGGCCTTTTCGTCCGCAGACCCAGCAGGTTGTGGATGCGCTGAACACGGCCTTTCCTGGCCAGTATGCAGGTGTCTGCAAGGCCTCTGATCTGTCGTCCGAGGCCGAGGAGGAGCACGACGACGATCTTGAAGAAGACGGCCTGCTCAGCGATTTCGTCTTTCTGTCGGATGGATGGGCTGTGCGGGTCGATTACGATCCCGAAGATCCGGATCTCTGCCTGGGCCTGTCGGCTGGCAGCACGGAGGCACCGGCCGACGGTCTGGAAGTCGATCTTGATGACGGTGAGGAAATTCCGGATGGCGTCCTGAAAGACGTCACGGACTTTATTGACGAACAACGCCAGGCCTCGGCAAAACACTGACCTGTCCCGATAAGGGAGGCACCCTTGGCGCTTTCCTTATCCATCTCAGCAAGGAAGGACTGGCCGCGTGACTGGTGAACCGATCTATCCCGCCCCCTGCACATATGAGAGCCTGACCGAGCAGCAGAAAGAGGCTGTTGGTCAGTTCATGTCAGAGCGTCTGAAGCAGAAAACCCGAGGGATTCTCCCGGGAACGCTGCATACCGTGGTCGAAAAGGGACGGACGCATGCGTTCGTCTCCTGGGACGAGCATCACGTTTATGAAGTCAGCCCGATCACCAGCCTGCGTCTGGTGCTTGATCCGGATGGGCGCCCCCTGGGCTGTCCGAAGGACGGGCTGCTGTATCTTTCTGATGTTGGCGGTGAGGCGGTTGTCCGGATCCTGCCGACAACCCGATATACGGCCGCCGCGATTGGGATTGGCACGGACTAAGGCACTGCGCGCCTATTTTCTTGTATGATGGGCGACGTGCACAATCCTCTGCCACACGCCCATCATCACTCCTGAAGCCTCTCCGCCACTTTGTCTCAGTTCGTCTGCCAGAGCGTCCGGCGATCTGACACTGGACTTTAGGGCCGGGCTGACGCTGGCGCGTCCGGTGAGGACTACGCGGCTCAGGATCTCCACATCCAGACAGGCCTGCGAGGTGATGGCGCGGACCGCCGCGCAATGGCCTGCGTTCTGGCGGACGGGGCTGTAGATCAGCCGGCCTTCTTCTTCCTTCCCAAGACGTTGGCGCCAGTATTCGTCATTCGGATGCCCGCTCAGATGGCCCGCATAGTGCTTGGTCTCGATGACCATGAGACCACGGGGCAAGAGGACGAGATGGTCAATCTGGGTCGTGCCATCACCAGAGGCCTTGGGAAGGTGAACGTCATGGAGGCTGGGCCGTCCCAGTTCGTTCAGGAGGGCGCGGATCCTGTCCTCGCCTTTGGCACCTTTGAGTTCCGCCTGAAGGCTCTTCCATGCTGCGTGCGCGCTGTCGCTCCGCTCGATGCGAGAGGGGCCGCCACGCGGCCGTAGTCTCAGGCGGACCATACGAAGGCGCGCCTCCAGGCGAAAGTATGGGGGTTGGTAAAGCGCATGGCATGTCTCTGGTCTGGCAAACGATATCCGGACTCTAGCGACGTGCTTTGCGACTTTGCGGTCTCTCTATTTGGCACCGCATCGCGAGAACACCTGTCACACTCTGCCGATGCCAACGCCTAGTTAGGGGGGGGGAACGGAATGTCTCCTAACAGGCATTATGACGAAGAAGCGGCGACGCGACCGACTACGCCACTTCTCTTCAGCGGCAGACTTGACGCGCCAATGTAATGCCTAGCCTGGCTTCTTACCGCAATAACCAGGACAACAACTCAATCTGAGGTGTAATAATATGACCACTCTGTTTTAATGTTTAGCGCGCGGAAGATTTGTATTTCAATATCAGAACGTATCTCGCGACCATATCGAGCCGTATCCAGATTGGCCATATCTAGTAGCTGCGTGAGTTCCATTATTGTGCGACCAATGACTTGAAGACCATCTGCCATATCGGCCACCATCGCAGGAACGTAACTATAATCATTTAATACAATCTGCAATTCGCGGAGTTTGGAACGTAAGGGGTCACTCGGGTGAGGCCTCGCCAACCTTGAAAAAAGATCGCGTCCGACTTTGGATAATTCATCATCCTCAGTCAGAGTTATCTTCCACCGTGTATTAGTTTGAACTAAATTTCTTTGAGATATATCCTTAATAAGGATGCAATTTTTATCGATATTAACGTCAACAAAAACCACCGGAATGCTATGGTTTAACCAGTATTCTTTATGTTTTTCATCTATGTAATGGGTAATGCTATTTTTTTCATCTGTATTCTCTGACGATTTTATCTGAGCTGCGACGTATGTGCCGGTTGCCATTCGGTTTCCATCGACCAGTTCGATCCAAGCGTCAATCCCTACATCTGTACTTGTATTTAACCGACAAATATGACCAAGAACCTTAGTGGTCATCATGGAAAAATAATGAATGCCGACCTGATCTATTGTATTGTTGGCTGTAAATTGCATTTGTATATCCCGTTTCAAGGTGGCAAAACCTTAAATGTGAAACCATGAACTCGCAAATTTGTATCGGTATATCATGAATAAACAGCACCCCGATTTAACCGAGACCAGGCCCGATTTGCTGAATTTCCCAGTTGTTACTTAACGACCTAGGTGTAGGCGTAAGCAGCCGTCAATCGTGCACTCCTCGGACGCGTACTTTGTAAATAAGAAAAAGAAAAAACAGGGAAGACGCGCCACAGGTCGTCCGGCCGCCACAATGGTTCGGCCGCACGCGGCCCGCGCCCTGAGGGCACGCCATTGTCCCGGCCAGCCGTCTGCGCCCGCCGGAAAGCATCTGAAAAGAGAAAAAGGATGTTCTCCGTGGCTACTCCCGTCATAACAGTCTTCACGCTCACCGGCCCACAGGACCGTTTGCGCCAGATCGCCAGAGAGCGCGCCTACCGGACCTGCGCACCCGAACACATGACGTGGGAGGATGAGACAACACTCGTGATGACCCTCGAAAGCGGGATCGGGACCTCATTTCTTGGTCATGGGCTGGGGTTGTCTGACGAATATCCAGACGTCAGCATCCGGGGAATGGAGTATTTCGACTGCTTCGATGATC
>NZ_JACRVZ010000013.1:0-53216 GCF_018812145.1 Gluconobacter sp. P5E10
CAACAAATGGCGGTCGTCCGCCCTTGCTTCCATCGGAATACGCCAGGGCCTTGTCCAGATCAGGACGGAACGCTTCAAAATCCACAGTCCGGGAAAACGCTTCGAGCTGATCGCCAAGCCCACTCAGCCGGGCAAGACGCTCTTCAACATCAAAGAAACCAGACTGCTTCATATCGCCATTCCCTCAATCAACGCAGAAGAAATAGAATCATACAGAAGACCTCAAAACCAGGGGGTTTTTAGAACCCTCCAGGTGCAATGTTTTGATGAATGAGGCTATTACGTAGTAATACTGACTCGCCTTGGCGAGGTCGTTCGCCGACCATTCGGTGAGGAGAACGTCATTGAGGGACTTTTGGGATCTGCCGCCTCAAGAGACCGGTGCGCTGGCACGCCATCGCAGTTTCGCGGCCGCCTCCTCGTACGCGCTCGGGCTCGTGATACTGGGGACGCTCATACGTTTCCTGATCAATCCGTTTCTCGGCGGCAGGACGTTGTTTCTCTTACTGCTTCCGGGAGTGCTCGTCGGCGCGGTGATCGGCGGTCTCTTTTCCGGTCTAGCCGCAGCCACACTTGCATCAGTGATCGGCTGCCTCCTTCTCGCGCATGACGGCGCGCCGCCGATCGAAAACTGGGTCGAGACGATCCTGTTCGCGACACTCTGCGTCCTGATCACGTGTGGTGGCGAATGGCTGCTACGTGCCCGTCGGCGCACGGCCGCGATGGCGCAGCGTATCCTTGAGCGGGAGGCGCATCTCAGCGCCATCCTCGACGCAGTTCCCGACGCTATCATCATTCTCGACGAGCGCGGCATCGTGCAATCATTCAGCAACGCGGCGGAGACACTTCTGAGGTCTAATGCGGCAGAGGCGATCGGGACGAATATCGCAGACATCGTCCCCGAACTCGGAACGGCTCCAGTCTCCGATCGGCACGGAATAGCGGCAGTCGCCCGTCGGAAAGACGGGACGACTGTCCCCGTTGATCTGTCTACCGGACGCCTGACATCAGGAGAGGGCTCCTTTACAATCGCGTTCCTTCGCGACCTCACGGAACGCGAGGAAGCGGACCGACGCGTGCGACAGTTGCAGGCCGAAGTCACACATATCTCACGCCTGTCAGCCATGGGCGAGATGGCAGCCACACTGGCTCACGAACTTAATCAGCCTCTGACGGCCATCACGAACTTTCTCAACGGCGGACGCCGTCTCCTGGAAGCCGAGAACGGGCAGAGCACGCGCGTGCAAGAGGCCATGGACAAGGCGGCCGCGCAAGCGCTGCGGGCCGGTCGGATCATACGGTCGTTGCGGGACTTCGTGTCTCGGGGAGAAGGTGAGCCGGGACTGGAAAGCCTGCGGGCGCTTATCGAAGAGATGGCAACGCTGGCCTTGGTCGGAATTGCGGAGCGCGGGATCGACGTATCCTTTCAGCTGGACTCTGGGGCCGATCAGGTTATCGCGGACAAGATTCAGATCCAGCAAGTCCTCCTCAACCTGATCCGCAACGCCGTGGAGGCCATGGAGGACTGTGACGAACGGCGTCTGGTCGTCGCGGTCGACGCTTTCGAAGGCATGGCACGGATCCGCGTGACGGATACTGGCCCCGGTGTGAGCCCCGAGATTGCGGGCAGGCTGTTTGAATCTTTCTCAACGACGAAGGATCATGGCATGGGAGTCGGGCTGTCGATCTGCCGCACCATCGTGGAGGCTCATGGAGGACGCATCGGAGCGCAGCGGGAACGCGGGGGAGGGATGTGCTTTCTTTTCACTCTTCCCTGCGCCAGGACAGAGGAGTTTGGCGAATGAACCCGGATGGTATCGTCCATGTGATCGACGACGACGAAGCCGTACGCGAATCCCTTGCCTTCCTGTTGCTGACATCGGGACATACCGCGAGGACCCACGCATCGGCGGATGAGTTCCTCGCTATCCTCGACGGGGTCGAGTGCGGATGCATCATAACGGATATCCGGATGCCGGGCATGGACGGCATCGCTCTTGTCGACCGTCTCCAGAAGCGCGCGACGGTTCTCCCGGTCATTGTGATCACGGGGCATGCTGACGTCCCCCTAGCGGTGCAGGCCATGAAAGCCGGCGCCCGCGACTTCATCGAAAAGCCGTTCGACGATCATACCATTCTCGACGCGGTGGCCTCCGCTCTGCGGTGCGATGACGAGAACGGCGCCGAACGCGCGCATGCACATGTCATTCGCCAGCGGATCGCCGCTCTGACGACGCGGGAGCAACAGGTTCTCCGTGGCCTCGTCGACGGTCAATCGAACAAGGTCATCGCCCGGGAGCTTGGGATAAGCCCGCGCACGATAGAGATTTATCGGGCCAATCTCATGATAAAGATGGACGCTCGCAGCCTGTCTGAACTCGTGCGGATGACGCTGACAGCCACGGAGCGGCCGCGATAACACAGTCGACCTGAAATCAGGACGGGTCGTTTCCCTTAGGAGGTTTTACGTACGTAGTTTTCCGGATGCGCTGGAGCTCGGGTGGGCCCAAGATGACATTCAGTCATCCAGCAGCGGCCGTTCCGAACGAAGCGCATGACTTCCGCACGCCGTCGAACCGCGAGGAGAACACATGAGCCAGGCCAGCACGATCCGGGGACAGGAAATCCTCAACAACCCCGCCCGCAACAAGGAAACCGCCTTTACAATGACTGAGCGTCAATCGCTCGGCCTTGAAGGTCTGCTTCCTCCGACTGTGGAAAACATCGACCGGCAACTGGAGAGGGTTCAGACGCAACTCGCCGCAAAGCCGAATGATCTCGAACGCTACATCTATCTCATGAGCCTGGCGGCCAGGAACGAGACGCTATTCTACCACACGCTGATGTCCGACCCCGCGCGGTTTGTGCCGATTGTCTATGATCCGACCGTGGCTGATGCCTGTCTGGCATTCGGACATATCTATCGCGGCAGCGCGGGCATGTATCTCACGCGCGACATGAAAGGTCGCTTCAAAAAAATTCTGCGCAACTGGCCGGTAAAAGACGTTCGGTTCATCTGTGTGTCCACCGGCGGCCGTATTCTCGGTCTTGGCGATATCGGCGCTAACGGCATGGGCATTCCCATTGGCAAGCTCCAGCTCTACACCGCCTGCGCGGGGGTGCCGCCCGAGGCGCTGCTGCCTGTGCTACTGGACATAGGCACCACGAACGCGGCGCTCCGGGCCGATCCGCTTTATCTTGGTCTGCGCGAGCTCCCGCCAGACGAAGCGGAGGTGGATTTGATCTCAGAGGCATTTATCGAAGCCGCTACAGACGTGTTTCCCGGTGTCTGCATTCATTTCGAGGACTGGAAAGGTACCGATGCGATGCGGCTTCTCGCCCGCTATCGCGACAAGGTCCTGTGCTACAATGACGATATTCAGGGAACCGCAGCGATCGCGGTAGCAGGCCTGACCACGGCACTGCAGATCAAGAACGAGACTTTCGCCGATCAGCGCGTCCTTTTTCTGGGCGCAGGCTCAGCCGGGATCGGTATCGCAAGTATGATTGTCTCGGCGATGGTCGAAGCGGGTCTGGGCGAGGCCGAAGCGCGTGAGCGTATCGTACTGATCGATGTCAACGGTCTGATCGAGACCAGCCGGACCGATCTCAACGAGTGGCAGAAGCCGTTCGCGCACGAGGCGAAACCGACGAAAGATCTTCTTGAGGTCGTCAGAACCTTCAAGCCGACCATTCTGATCGGCGTCAGCACCATCGGCGGCGCATTCACCGAGGAGGTGGTCCGCGAGATGGCAAAACTGAACGAGCGGCCGGTGATCTTCCCGCTCTCCAATCCGACGAACAAGGCGGAATGTACGGCCGAGCAGGCCTATACCTGGACAAAAGGCAAAGCATTATACGCCGCTGGAGTCCAATTTCCGGACTTCGAATATCAGGGAAAGAGCTACCACCCGGGACAGGCCAACAATTTCTATATCTTTCCGGCAATCGGCCTCGCCGTTTACGCGACCCGTCCCGCGCGGATCACGGACGATATGTTCATCACCGCCGCCGCCGCGACAGCGGATCAGGTGGGGCCGAGCGCACGCGAGCATGGCATGCTGTTCCCGCTCCAAGCCAACATCCTGGAGACCGAAGTGACGACGGCCACGCGGGTTGCGGAGCATATCTTCGATAGTGGACAGGCCACCGTCGAGCGTCCGGAAAATATCCGCGCCTGGATCGAGGGGCTGCTCTACAAGCCGGTCTACAAGGAACTCTGACACACCTAAGTCATCCCCGGTGATCGGCTCGAGCCGATCACCGGGGATGATGACGCCTTCTCTCACCAACCCGGAGCAGATCCGTGAATCTCGTGATACTCGTCGCCGCCATCGCTCCGGTTGTCCTCATATTCGGGCTGGGCTATCTGGCCGGGAAGTACAAGGATTTCGATCACGATCAGGCCATCGGTTTCAGTCATTTCGCGCTGAAATATGCCCTGCCGGTTGCGCTCTTCCTCAGCATGGCGTCCTTCAAATGCGACTTGCTCCTTCAGCAGGGGCCACTCGTTGTGGTCATGATCATCGGATATTCGCTCTTCTTTGGCGTGAGCTATCTCGTCCTGTGCATGATGACGCGCGACCGGCTGACCGCAGTCCTCCTCGGCTATGCGGTGTCCTCCACAGCCGCACCGATCTATGGCCTGACGGTCCTCGATCCAATCTATGGCGATACGGTCGGCGGCGGCGTAGTCGGTCTGGCTGCGGTTGTCACAAACCTCTTACAGGTTTCAGTCGTCATCTACCTGCTCGAGAGCGCGTCCAGGTCAGAAACGTCGAGACCCTCGTTGGCCCGAACGCTTGGAAAAACGATCAAGAACCCCCTTGTGTGGGCACCGGTGCTGGGCACCATCGTGTCTCTGTCCGGTCTGACGATGCCGCCGGTTTCCGTGTCCGTGCTCAAGCCTCTAGCAGTCTGCGCACCAGGAGCGGCGATCTTCGCCTGCGGGCTCGCGCTTGCGTCTTATTCCCTTAATCTCAGATCTAGGACCGTTATACTGGGATCGCTCGTCTGTGTCGTCTTGCAACCAGCAGTCTTCTTCGTCGCCCTCAAGGCATGGGGACTAAAATCCGCTATGGCGAAAGCAGCTTTTGTCGCAAGTGCGATGCCTACCTCCACACCGTCTGCCCTGTTTGCCCAGCAGTATGGGAAGTGCGAGGTAGAAACAGCCAGCATCATGCTGCTCACGACGCTCGGCATGGTCGTCGTCATTCCCGCCACTGTCGCTATATGCGAGTGGATATAACGCAAAAAAATAGATGATTGGAAAAGTTCTCTGGTTTTAAGACCTGGAGGGTTCGAAAAACTCTCTGGTTATGAGGCCCTGTGTGTGATTCCATCGTTCATCTTACGATGAGGGATGGATGATGATGCAGCCCGGTTTTTTTGATGTTGAAGATCGCCTGGCTCGTCTGAGTGGGCTTGGTGACCAGCTCGAAGCGTTTTCCCGGACTGTGGATTTTGAAGTATTCCGTCCTGACCTGGAGAAGGCTCTGGCCTATGCGGACGGGAGCAAAGGCGGCCGTCCGCCGTTTGATCCGGTGCTGATGTTCAAAATCCTGGTGATCCAGACGCTGAATAATCTGTCCGATGAACGGACGGAATATCTGATCAATGACCGCCTGTCCTTCATGCGTTTTCTTGGTCTGGGGCTGTCAGATCGCGTGCCCGATGCCAAAACGGTCTGGCTGTTTCGCGAGCGTCTGACACAGGCGGGTGCGGTCGATGGTCTGTTCAATCGCTTTGATGCAACCCTGCGGAACGCTGGTTATCTCCCGATGTCAGGGCAGATCCTGGATGCAACGCTGGTCGCGGCTCCCAGGCAGCGCAACACAAATGCTGAGAAAGCGGATCTGCGTGAAGGGCGGATCCCACAGGACTGGCAGGACAAGCCGTCAAAGCTGTCCCACAAGGACAGGCATGCGCGGTGGACGCTGAAGTTCACGAAAGCAAAGCGGCAGGAGGATGGGACGATCCCCGCAACAGATCTTGCCATCCCATTCTTTGGCTACAAATCCCATGTCTCCATCGACCGAAAATTTCGGTTGATCCGGAAATGGAAAACAACCGATGCCGCCGCCAGTGATGGTGCGCGATTGAGAGAGGGCTTGCTGGATAAAACCAATACGGCCTCAATAGTCTGGGCAGACACAGCCTATCGCTCAAAAGCCAACGAAGACTTCATGGAGAAGCAGGGCTTTGTCTCGAAGGTCCACAGGAAAAAGCCGCATCTCAAGCCTATGCCTCGGCACATCCAGAAATCCAACGCCGGAAAGTCCGTTATCCGGTCACGTGTCGAGCATGTCTTTGCTGATCAGAAGTCACAGACCGGACTGTTCATCCGGACAGTGGGTATCACTCGTGCAACCATGAGGATCGGACTGGCCAATATCGTCTATAATATGCGCCGCCTTCTCTTCCTCGAGAGGATTAACGCCCACGCGTAGCAGTCCAGCAGATGATCGTTCCCGATCTGCTCAAAACGCAGAGCGAAAGCCACCCCAGGAGCCATCAATCAGCACGCCAAAACTCTGAAATCAGGAGCCAGACGCATCAATCAACGGTTCTTCGATCTCTCCATCTATAATATGCGCCGCTTCCTCCTCCTCGAAAGACTGAATGCAAACGCATAGCCATCCAGCGAGGGACAACACTCGATCTGCTCAAAACGCAGGTCAAAAATGACCCAAAGCGACGTCAATCAAATCGCCAAAAGCCAGAAATTACCGGCCAAGCACATCAATCAAGGGCTCTTCGATCTCTCCATTTTGAGAATATTAAGAAGCCGATCGACAAGGGGTCTTTTAGGTGTATCTTTTTGAAAAAGAAATCCAAGATTTCTGTATGGTACAGGATCTGGGAGTGAAATTTTTTTCAGGTAAAAGTCTCGCGCCCATGGAAGAGACCAGTCCGGAATCAGAGATACGCCGATTCCTTGGTTAACGATAGTCGTGATGACTTCGAGCGCATCTAGCTCCAGCCGTTCATGAGGCCAAATGCCGGTGCGTCTCAGATAATCATCCGCTAGACGTCCTCCCCACTGATTGCGATCATAGCGGATAAAGGGATAAGTGCGCAGGATTTCATGCGGATCAGTTTCTGTTACCTCTCCTGGGACGAGGACGATGAGAGGCTCCGATCGCAAGGTTTCCCAGATATGGGTGTCCGGAATATTAAACGGAGGCTCCACGATGAAGGCCGCATCAAGGGTCCCGTCCAGAATACTATTGTAAAGCGTGGAAGATGATCCGGGCATGATGTGTAGTTCGATTTCCGGAAAATATTCGAAGAAGCGTTTCAGATGAGGGGGGAGCAGGCCATTCGCGGCACTGTTAATTGCCCCTAGCTTAAGCTTGCCGACAGGAGTGTCGCTTGTCGCTATTACACAAAGCTCGTGGACCGATGTGATGATACGACGGCTTTGTTCAAGAATTGCTAAAGCATGTTCGGTCGGGCGCACATTGCGTCCGTCCCGCTGGACAAGGGAACAGCCAATCTCCTTTTCCAGTGCACGTATCCGCTGAGCGACGGTTGCAGGTGTCAGGTGCTGCTGGCGTGCGGCTCCTACAATGGAGCCTTGTTCGATAACAATGAGCAGGCTTTCAAGAAAACGTGTTTCCATAAACAGTTATCCGGAATGAGAAAAATATGGACCCTTAGACCTTCTTGATAATGAGGAATGGCTCCATGGTCTTGATGAGATGGGCATGTGGTGAGGCGCGTAGCCAGTGCAGGCCGATATGACGTTGGGGTGGGGTTCTGGAGACTGGAATCTTCCGCACTTTGAGTCCTTCCGGCCAAGGCGGAAGCCAATCTGGTAGTAGGGAGATACCAATACCCTGACTAACCATCAGTGCGATGGCTTCAAGAGAGTCCAGCTCCAGCTGCTCCTTAGGAAAAATTCTGTTATCTTTAAGGAAGGTATCGGCAACGCGCCCTCCCCATTGATTACGATCATAGCGTAGGAAAACATTGTTTTTGAGAATATTCAGAGGGTCTTTTTCAGTACAATCTTCCGGGACTAGCACTATTAAAGGCTCCGATAGAAGCCTTTTCCAGCCGCATGTCTTGGGAATACTAAAAGGTGGTTCGACGATGATCGCGCAGTCTAGTTGTCCTTCCAAGACTTCATGATACAGCTTGATCGATTGACCTGGTGTTACATGTAGGTCAATTTGCGGGTATTCAATGAAAAACTTTTTCAGCATAAAGGGAAGAATTCCGGTCAGTGCCGTAGAAATTGCACCGATTTTTAGTTCTCCGGCAAACTCTTCCTGAAAGGCGAGGGATCGTAGCTCTTCAATGCCCTTAATGAGCTGTCGGCTCTTCTCAATGATAGCAAGGCCAGCAGAGGTCGGTGTCACCGTGCGGCCGGCACGGGTCAGTAGAGGTTGTCTAATTTGATCCTCAAGAGCCTTAATTCGTTGCGAAACGGCGGCAGGGGTTAGCGAGAGCTGTCGCGCGGCATCAGCAATGGAACCTCGTTCCACGATGGCGATAAAGCTTTCCAGAAAGCGTGTATCCAAAGTGCAATGTCTCTCGTTTCTGAGATCGAAATGATTTCTTCAGCGTCCATGGTATGCCAATCGCAAGGACGTCTGAAGAGAATTTCGGTTTTTTTAGCGTCTCTGAAGACTGGAAAAGTTAAATGGCAGTCAGCGTCATTGCTTTGGCGACGTAGATCATCCTTTGTGTGCAACGGGGAAGACGTCCTAAGCTATCGTTTGTTATGAATGAAAAGGGCTCGTGATCGCGTGAGGTGTTCCTGCGCTCAGGACCTATTGATTTGATTGCGGAAATCTGATTCAGGCTCTGCGAGGAGACTAAAGGTGAGCGATCTGTTTTGGCTGACGGACGAACAAATGGAGCGTCTGCGGCCCTTTTTCCCAAAGAGCCACGGCAGACCCCGCGTTGATGACCGTCGCGTGCTGAGCGGCATCATTTTCGTGAACCGCAACGGTCTGCGCTGGCGGGATGCGCCCCGGGAATACGGCCCCCACAAGACGCTCTACAACCGTTGGAAACGTTGGGGCGACATTGGCATTTTCATGCGGATGATGGACGGCCTGTCTGCCGCGAAGGCGGAGCCAGCCTCAGATCTTCATGATTGACGCAACCTATCTCAAGGCGCACCGCACGGCTTCAAGCCTGCGGCTAAAAAAGGGGATCCAAGACGCCTGATCGGTCGCCCCAAAGGTGGTATGAATACGAAGCTCCATGCCGGTCACGAATCAGAACGGACGACCGCTGAGCTTCTTCATGACAGCAGGACAGGTCAGTGACTATACCGGTGCCGCTGCCCTGCTGGACAGTCTTCCTGCTGCATAATGGATGCTGGCGGACCGGGGTTATGACGCCGACTGGTTCAGAGACGCCCTGGAAGAGAAAGGGATAAAGCTCTGCATTCCAAGACGGAAATCTCGCGGAAAACCGCTCAAATACAATAAGAGAAAATATAAACGCCGCAATCGCATCGAGATTATGTTCGGAAAGCTCAAGGACTGGCGGCGGGTCGCAACACGCTATGACAGATGCCCAAATATCTTCTTCTTCGCCACCTGCCTCGCAGCAACCGTCATCTTCTGGCTATGTGGCTTGAGCCGAGGTGTTTGGTCCCGGGGGTTGATGGATTGGATTGATAATGAATTTTTCTGGCTCTGAAGTCCATATTTTGCAGACATATTCGTAAGGTGTGAGGCCACTAAGGGTCTTGAGCCTTCGCCCGAACTATAGGCTGCCATGAAGTCGTTGAGGTGTGTCCTCAACTGCTCATGACTGTCGTAATGGAAGCGTTTGACGGTTGCTTCCTTGATCGTCCTGTTCATCCGTTCAACCTGCCCGTGCGGTTCGGGGACTGGGACGCTAGGGCAAAGAGCCGACATCCCGAAGCAGGACCTCTCCTCGATGAAGTCGATCCCAAAGCCTTTATCACCGGCACGGGCTACGAGGCTGATTTGCTTATAGAAAAGCTAGAAGAACGTCAGATCACATCGGTTATTTCATCAAGCGGGAACCGACGCTATCCAAGGAAAATTCGTTTCGCAATCTACAACAAAAGAAATGAAATCGAACGGTTTTTCGTTAGATTGAAGCAGTTCAGAGGCATTGCAATAAGATACGATAGGCTGAAATCAACATTCCTCGCAGCAGTTCAATTCTCTTCTGCCATCATCGGGATTAACTGACGACATGTCCCACTAAAAAACGTTTTTTCCATTTTTATAAAAATCTTAATTGCAGAGATATACGAGCTTTTGCTGGTTTTTTGAATTTTTTTTCCACAATAGGATAGTTTTATTATCTTCTAAATCAAACAGAAATCGCTATATCCGGAAAGTTAAATATGTTTTGGATATGGAACATAAATGTTGCCGGTCTGCAATGGGATCGGTTCATGAGCAGGAGTTCAGGATGATTACGGTTCGGGCTGCACGGCAGGGTTCTGTCATGAGAAAAGCATTCCGCGACTTCCTGATGCTATCTGTTTGTACGGGATGCCTTTCGATGGCAGCGGCTTATGCGGGTACTTCGCAAAAAGACAAAAACCGCCGTGTATCCCCGTCCAGGCATGTGGATGTTAATGTCACACCCGTGCACCATTCAGTGGCAAAGCAGGATCGTCCCGAAGTCATCAGCGTCAGGACGAATCGTCGAGCGTTTGGTTTCGGGGCCGATCAGCGCCGTGCAGGTAATATCACTAATCTGACTGCGGAAGACCTCGTAACGCATCATGTTACGACCGTCGAAGATATCCAGAATCTGGTGCCCAATCTTACGATCCAGACTGAGGGTGGCTCTAACGTTCCGGACTATTACCTACGCGGCATCGGCATGCAGGACTATACCCAGAACAATATGTCTTCGGTCATGACCTATTTTGACGATGTGCCGTATACTATCACGGCAATGAGCTCCGGTCAGATGTTTGACGTGGCATCCGTGGGGGTGGAGCCCGGTCCTGTGGGTTTCGAGCACGGACTTGGCGACACGGGCGGTGAAGTGCGGATTACGACCAACGATCCAACTAAGACCCTTCACTACGGTGCATCTGAAGATATCGCGAGCTACGCACGTAGCAAGACGAATTTCTACGTGTCCGCACCGATCACGAACCGGCTGCAGTTCCGGCTTGCCGGTCAGATGCTGCAGGGCGGAGCTTTTCGCTATAACCGAGTAAATCGTGAGTCGATTGGACGGGCAAACGAAGGCGCGCTACGTGGAAAGCTGGCCTGGCAGCCCGATGACAAGACGAACATCAAATTGACCGCCAACTGGTCACAGGATTCCTCGGAAGCACAGGCGGGGTTCATTCTATCCGACAGCAACAATATCCTCCCACGCGATCAGGATATCTACGTAACCGGCTGGAGCCTTAACCCGCAATACGCCAAGATTCTGGGGCTCTCTCCAAACAGCAAGCCGTCCTATAACGACATGCAGTGGAGCATCAATCTCAACGCCGACCGGGACCTCGGATGGGCCCACCTCGCAACGATCTCTTCATTCCAGCAACAGCAGCGCCATGAGTATATTGATCGTGACGCCGAAGCCTATCGTTCAGGAGATAGTTACCTTACAGGCAGCATGAATGTGTTCTCTCAAGAAATACGTCTCACAGGACTGGCGCTTCATAACCGTCTCGAATGGGCGGCTGGCATGTATTACAATCGTGTACGCGCTTCGGGCGAGAACTGGTTTGACTACACGGATCGCCCCGGAAAATATTATTTTCAGGACAGTGCTCATGTTCAGCCGCAGCAGAATTTTTCGCAGTTCGCGACCCTGAAATATGCCCTGACACCCAAACTTCACCTGATTTTTGCTCTGGAGCATCAAAGCGACGATCGCCAGTTTCTTGACGACGCCGTTTATCGGTACGATCCAATAACGTTATCCAAAACCTATTCAAAGGTTTTCCCCAACCATGGGGCGCTGACAAACCAGTTTTCGGGAAAAGTCGGCATCAATTATCAAATGTTACAGAACGCGATGCTCTATGCTGATATTCGCCGCGGTGTGAAGCCGGGTGGCTTCACCGCTAATACAACCCTGACGGAGCAGCAAGCCGCAGGCTTCAAGCCAGAATGGCTTATGGCGTATGAAGTCGGGTTCAAGAGCGAATTCTTCAATCACCGTCTTCGAATCAATGGCGCCGCGTTCTGGGATTCCTACCATGACCAGCAGTATTTCTCATATATTCTAGTGCCCGGATGGGGAACGGTTGGCTCCTATGTCAATGTACCTCGTTCACATATTTTCGGAACGGAACTCTCGATCAGTGCCCATCCTTTCCGCGGACTCACACTCTCGCAGAACGTCGGATATCAGCGTGGGACCTATGATGATTTCCAAGTTCTGAACGTGCAAGCTGTCACGGCCTATTACGCCAAGACCGGACAGTACAAATCCATTACAGATAGTTATGATGGTGCAGATACGGGCATTCCCAAGCTGACGCTGAACGGAAGTATTTCCTACGAGACGAAACCCGTTTTTCGGAAATATGTCATCACGCTTCAGGGGGATTATTCATATCGTGGTGCCCAGAATACTGTCCCGCGGGGTACCGGAACCTATCTGCTGCCAGCTTACTTTCTCATGAATGGGAGTGTGACCCTCAAACCGCTCAAGGGACGATGGGCTGTGACGGCTTATGCCACGAATATTCTCAACCGTGACTACATCGTCAGCCGTACGCTCGCGACAACGGTCAACATGGGCATTTCCGGACAACCGAGATTCGTAGGCGGCCGTTTTTCTTATAATTTCTGACACCGGAATATTCCGGAAATACTTTAAGGTAGCGGGTGCTTTTCTTGCAGAAAGCATCCGTTGTCACGGGGGAGACGGTATTGATGAACGAAAAGCAGACCAAACTTTACCATCGTCTGAACTGGCGGATCATGTCGTGGATCATTGTGATCTACCTGATGGACAGTATCGATCGTACCAATCTGGGGTTTGCACGTAGTCATATCTCTCAGGATGTGGGACTAACCGCGGCGCAGTTCGGGTTTGCTGCCGGAATTTTTTTCGTCGGTTTAGTGTTGTTCGAGATTCCCATCAGTCTCTGGTCCTCGCGTGTGGGCGCACCCAAGACATTCGCCAGAATTATGGTTCTGTGGGGTATGACATCAGCGGCGACAGGCTTCATCCACAGCCGTGACAGTTTTTATGTCCTGCGTTTTCTGCTGGGGGTTTTTGAAGCTGGGTTTGCTCCGACCTGCACTTACTATCTCGCTCGCTGGTATCCCGAAAACCGGATGTCCGCAGTCATTTTCTGGCACCAACTCTCCTTGCCTCTGGCTGGAATTATCATTGGCCCGATATCGGGGCTGATTCTGGTCCATTTCGATCAGGTTGCCGGTCTGGCAGGGTGGCGGTGGATGTTCCTTCTCGAAGGTCTTCCTTCTATCCTGCTGGGAATCATCGTTGCATTTTTATTGCCCAGAGCTCCGAAGGATGCGTCATGGCTGTCCGCGCAGGAACGCCACATGATCGAGACGTGGAGCGTGCGGCAGAATGTGCGTCATGTGAAGTTCTCCGCCGTCGTACGGGATCCCTCCATCTATTTTCTGGGACTAGGCTTCTTTGCGCTTATGGCCGGAATGTACATGCTCAACTTCTGGCTGCCGTCCATCATCCATGAGTCCGGTGTCCATTCTTCTGTCGCCGTCGGACTGTACTCTTCCTTCCCGTATGTGGTGTCCGTGGCTTCGATGGCGTACTGGAGCGCGCGTTCGGACAGGCTTAAAGAGCGGAGCTTTCACTGCTATGCACCCGCAGTTCTGGCGAGCCTGTGTTTTCTGCTGACAACTGTAATTCCGGACATCTTCGTTCTGAAGATGATCGTTCTCGCAGGCGCTACGGCCGGGATCTACGCCTCTTACGTGGTGTTCTGGGCCATGGCTGCCAACGTGTTTCAGGGAAGTGCCGCAACTGGCGGATTTGCTCTGATCAATGCCGTCGGTCTGTGGGGCGGAGTGATCAGTCCCATGGTTGTCGGAAAGCTGACTTCCATTACAGGAACACTGTCAGCAGGAATGCTGTGCATGGCCGTAACAGTTGCCGTCGGCGCTCTCATTCTGTGGTCCGTGACGCGCAGGATCACGGCACCATCCGTTTCTCCTGTTCCTTCTGAAATTCTGTAACTGTAATTGAAAGATTTGAATATGAAAGTCTGCCTCACGGGTGACAGCATTGTGTTGCGCCGGCTGAACACGGATATTGATACGGTCTGCGCCCCGCTGTTTGACATGATCCGGGACTGCGATGCGTCCTTCACAAATCTGGAGATCATGCCAAGCGACTATCAGGGGGACCCTGCCCTTGATCATGGCGGTTCTCATTTCAGTGCCCATCCTTGGATTCTGGACGAACTTCGCACCGCAGGTTTCGACCTATTCGCGGCCGCTACTAATCACTGCCTAGATTACGGTATTTCCGGTCTTCGCATCGCAATCGGAGAACTAAAAAAGCGCGAAATCCTGTATTCCGGCGTCGGTTTGACCCTTGAGGAAGCGCGTCGGCCAGCCTATTTCAGCCATCCTAAAGGCACGGTTTCAATGCTCTCCTGCTGTTCAACGTTTGCGCGTGGGCAGGAAGCCGCCGATCAGACCCGCAGCATGCAGGGGCGCCCCGGCCTTAATCCGCTGCATTTCAGCACGACCTATCAGGTCAGACCGGAAGAGCTGTCCGTGCTGCAGCAGATTTCCGCAGGCCTTGGACTGGAAAAAATCAAGCAGGAACAGATCAAGCTCGGCTTCGGCTATCCCGCTCCGGAAGGGACGCTGACACTGGATGGAACACGTTTCGTCGAAGGCAGCGCAACCCGTATCCTTACCACTCCGAATGCGCGGGATCTTGAAGAGATCGGGCGCTGGGTCCGTGAAGCCCGGATCGTTTCTGATGTGGTGATCGTCAGTGTTCATACCCATGAAGTCGGATATGACGCGGATGGCACAATCAGTTGGGAAAAACCGGGAGAATTTCTGAAAGCGTTTGCTCGTGACGCTATCGATCAGGGCGCCGATATCGTGGTCTGCCACGGTCAGCACCTGCTGAAAGGCATGGAGCTCTATAAAGGTAAACCAATCTTCTACAGCCTTGGAAACTTCATCGGCCAGAATGAACTCGTCGATATGCTGCCCGAGGATTCCTATACCTTCTATAAAGTCCGCACCGATGTAACGCCCCATCAAGTCTACAAGACCCGGACCCTGAACGACAAGAAGGGCTTCCCTGCTGACCGCCGTTTCTGGGAAACCTTGCTGCCGATCTGCGAATTCGCGGAAGACGGGACATTGTCATCCATGGAAATCCATCCCGTTTCGCTCGGACTGGGCAAAAGCGCCCATACGCGCGGCCTGCCTTTCCTTGCGGAAGGCGAAGAAGGCGAGAGTATCCTGTCACGCTTTGAATCCCTCTGTGCGCCATATGGTGTCAGCTTTACGCGGAGCAAAGGAAAGCTGATCCTGAAACAGGAGTGATACAGCATATTGTTTGCAGGGGGTTCCAAAGTGAAACGCCCTGCAAAGACAATATTTTCTTTCATTAGAAGCCATATAATCGTTCTGTAGTGCGCTGTTTTTGCGTGTTATTTCTGTATTTCTTCTTAATTTCCGGTGTAGAGATGCCTAATCCGTTTCATATTGCCTTCCCGGTCGACGATCTTGAGGCTGCCCGTAACTTTTACGGTGAAATTCTGGGATGCCCGGAAGGGCGCAGCACGAACAGCTGGATTGATTTCGATCTGTATGGCCACCAGATCGTCACCCATCTTATTCCTGGCGCATGTCGTAAAGGAGATGCCGAAGGTGGAGCAGTGGACGGGCACAATGTTCCCATTCCCCACTTTGGTGTCGTTCTGGATATGGACGACTGGAAAGATCTTGCTCAACGCGCCAAACGCCACGGAATTACTTTCGGGTTGGAACCACAGATCCGCTTTGAAGGCCTGCCCGGGGAACAGGCAACGATGTTCTTCTGTGATCCGGCAGGCAATGCGCTGGAGTTCAAGGCATTCGCTGACATGAAACAGCTTTTTGTGAAGCAGTAAGTCTCCATTACCCCGGTCCAGAGAGGAGTTTTTGTGTCCAGTTCCCTGATATCTTCCAATACCGCCGCTGTCGGTTCGGTTCCTGATCCCGAACTGGCGAAGCTGATATTTGATCGCCTGTATGATATCGGTTTTGACGGGAGGGGAATGACCCGTCCGTCCTACGGTGAAGGTGAGAACCAGGCACATGCCCTGTTTGAGGAGATCGCCAGGGAACACGGACTGGAAATCCGCAGAGACTGGGCATCGAACCTGTTCATCACGCTTCCGGGGCGTAATCGTGCCCTGCCTGTGGTCATGACTGGTTCGCATCTGGATACGGTGCCATGCGGTGGCAACTTTGATGGTGCGGCCGGAGCGGTGGCTGGGCTCCTGATCCTTTGTGCATGGTCCACGGCAGGGTTTCAGCCGGAACGGGACACAACGCTGATCGTAACCCGTGCGGAAGAGAGCGTGTGGTTTCCGGTTTCTTATCTGGGAAGTCGGACGGCTTTCGGACTGCTGGATGCCGATGCTCTCGAAACACCGCGCAGTGATGACTGTGTGACGTTGCGCGAACATATGCAGGCCTGCGGTGCAAAACCGGAAGAATGTGGCAGGGCGCCCGTTCTGGACCCGACAAAAATCGACTGTTTCGTGGAGCTTCATATCGAGCAGGGGCCGGTCCTGCTGGAGGCCGACGTTCCCGTCGGGATCGTAACTGGCATCTGCGGCAGCACACGATACCGTTCAGCCGTCATTCACGGTCAGTACGCCCATTCCGGGGCAACGCCGCGCCGTTTTCGTTCGGATGCTGTCATGGCAGGTGCCAGCATGATGATGGCCCTTCACACGGATTGGAAAACCGTTGAAGCCGCTGGCGAAGATATGACACTTACATTTGGTGTGTGTCAGACAGACCCTGCGCAAGCCAATTTTGCAGCCGTTCCAGGAAAGCTGGAACTTGTAATCGATATCCGTTCGCGGGACGAAACGCTGTTGGAGCGTATGAACGCGCAAGTCATCGAGCATGCTCGGTCGGTCGAAGCGGAGTTCACGGTCTGCGTCGATCTCGGACCACGCACGCAAAGTACACCGGCGATCATGGATGAGACGATTCAGGCGCAGTTAAGAGATCTCGCAATGGAAATGGGCATACCAGTCGTTTCAATGGCTAGCGGGGCCGGTCATGATGCGGCAACGTTCGCGGGGCAAGGCGTCCCGACGGAAATGCTGTTTGTTAGAAACGAAAATGGCAGTCATAACCCCGACGAGAGCATGGAAATGGAAGACTTTCTCTTGGGAACCAGTCTGCTGGGACGGCTGTTGCGCAAGCGTGCTTTATCAAACGATACTGTTGTTGCATAAATGTTTTTCAGGGATTTAGACTTTGCGTCGAGTTTGTTGACTAATCGCTATGAACATCCGGAGGGTTCGACGACCCCCTTGGTTTTGAGGCTGCCTTTGTGATTCCATTTTTCCTGTGTTGATTGGAGTATGGAAGATAAAGCCGTCTGGTTTCTTTGATGTTGAAGAGCGGCTCGCTCGGCTGAGCGGGCTAGGTAATCAACTCGAAGCACATTTGCCGGACGATGAATTTTGAGGTGTTCAGCCCTGATCTGGAGCCGGCTCAGGCCTATTCAAAAGGGAGCAAGGGCGGGCGACCGCATTTTGACCCGGTGCTGATGTTCAAGATCCTTGTGATTCAGACCTTGAACGATTTATCTGATGAGCCGACGGAATATTTGATTACGTTGCGTTGACAAAAGATTTGATCCAGAGCCTTGCGGCGGCGATATTGAGGAAGCTCATGAAGGACAAAGCGGTCTTGTCGTAACGGGTTGCGATGCGGCGCATCTGCTTGAGCCTGTTGAACATTCGTTCGATACGGTTACGATCCCTGTAGCGCCGCCAGTCAGTGTTTTGTGGAGTGCTGCGGCCTTTGCGTGATGGAATGACCGGCATGATCCCATGGATCAGAAGGTCCTGACGGAAACTGTCGCTGTCATAACCCCGATCAGCCAGCATGGCCCTGGGGTTTGGAGCCGGAAGTTCCAGCAGGGCATTTACGGCTTTATAGTCCGAGACCTGCCCGCCGGTGAGGACAAAGCCAAGAGGACGTCCCTGATTGTCGCATCGGGCGTGGATTTTGCTCGTAAAGCCGCCGCGTGACCGACCAAAAGCTTCCGCACGAGCCTCCCTTTTGCGCCAGTGGCCTGTGAATGGGCGCGAACCACGGTGCTGTCGAGCATATGCTGCCAGTCATCAGTCAGGCCAAAGTCTACAAGGGTTTGCAGCAGGGCATCCCACACACCCTGTTCAGCCCAACGGCGAAACCGGACATAAACCGAGTTCATTTGCCGTAGCGTTCATGCATGTCACGCCAGGGGCATCCAGTGAGAAAACGGCGGTTATCTCCGGCTGGACGAGCCCAACGTCTACGTTCAGGCGGCAGAAGCGGACCAATCAGTGCCCATTTCTGATCCTTCAGATCGCCTCCTGCCATGCCCGCTCCCTTTTGTCAACGCGCCCTAACACTACTTTGGCAGAAGTATGATTTTTAGGATTCCCATGGAGCTGATTGCGTGATTCATGGGGAGCCAGCTTTGACGGAGGCTGGCATTGGAAGAAGACTGGCAAGCGGATCTTGAGCGATGGCTCGTCCCGTATCTGGAAGGTCTTGGTAACAAGACGCGGCGTAAAATGTGCCCGGCCTATATCGCAGGTCTGATCGGGCCAGGAGATCGCAAGAGCATCCAGCCCATGGCCATGCGTTCGGATGCGGTCCCCTATGACCGGCTACATCATTTCATCGGAGCCGGGCTGTGGGACAAGGCCCCACTGGAAGCGACCTTGTGGAAACAGGCGGATGACCTGGTTGGTGGCGACAGATCCTGGCTGATCATCGATGACACTGCCCTGCCGAAGAAGGGGAAAGCCTCTGTAGGCGTTGCGCCCCAATACGCAACCGCACTAGGCAAGAATGCGAACTGCCAGACAATGGTCTCTGTGACACTGGCTTCGGGTGAAGTTCCGCTGATGCTGAGCCTGCGGTTGTTCCTGCCGGAAAGCTGGACAGGCGACGTCGCGCGCATGGATAAGGCAGGCGTACCTCGTGCCTTACAGGACTACCGTACGAAGCCTGAAATCGCGCTTGAGGAAATTGATCGCGTCATCGCAGCAGGCGTACGCTTCGGCTGTGTGCTGGCTGATGCAGGTTACGGGTTGTCAGCCTCGTTGCGGCAGGCACTGACCGCACGGGGTCTTTGCTGTGCTGTCGGTATTCCACGACACCAGAAGGCCTATCCCGACGATGTTCAACTGATCTTCCCGGTTGCAGGCCGTGGTCGCCCACGCATGCGGCACGTTCCGGATGTCACGTCCGTGGCTGCACACACCATGCTCGAAGGGGCAAAGTGGCGGCAGGTCAGTTGGCGCAAGGGAACGAAAGGACGTCTGACGGCTCGGTTCGCGGCCATACGCGTGCGCATCGCGGATGGCGCACCCCAGAGGATCGGCTCTGCCGGAGCCCAACACATGCCGGGCGAAGAAGCCTGGCTTGTGGGGGAGCATCGCTCGAATGGCGAACGCAAATACTATCTCTCGAACTTACCAGCCGACACGCCAATCAAGGTTCTGGCTGGCGCGATCAAAGCGCGCTGGATATGCGAACAGGCCCATCAGCAACTCAAGGAAGAGCTGGGCCTGGATCACTTTGAGGGACGATCCTGGAGCGGACTTCACCGCCATGCCTTGATGTCGATGATGGCCTACGCCTTTTTGCAATCCCGCAGGCTTGCTCAGGCGGGACAAAAAAAAAGAGCCCTCGGGCCACCACCACAACCCAGTCTACCAGCAGTGCGTCAGGCCATCCTTGACCACATGTCTCGTTCATCCCCGACACAATGCCCTCATTGCGGATGGACACTCAAAAGGCATCCTAACTCCATTCTGCCAAAGTAGTGCTAGACGACGATCCTGGAGCGGACTTCACCGCCATGCCTTGATGTCGATGATGGCCTACGCCTTTTTGCAATCCCGCAGGCTTGCTCAGGCGGGACAAAAAAAAAGAGCCCTCGGGCCACCACCACAACCCAGTCTACCAGCAGTGCGTCAGGCCATCCTTGACCACATGTCTCGTTCATCCCCGACACAATGCCCTCATTGCGGATGGACACTCAAAAGGCATCCTAACTCCATTCTGCCAAAGTAGTGCTAGGCGGATCCGATTGGCTGACAACGCCAATGTTCCCAGTTCAGTAGGGTTCGCTTAGCTTCGGCCATACGTGTTGTCATGAAGCTTTCGTCTGCGGCAGCTGAACGGCCTTCTCTGATCGTGTTCTGTGGTGCGATCATCAATATCGCCGCTGCTTTTCTTATGTCCTGAAAGTATGCTGAACAATGGGCACAAACCTTTAAAACATCTCCACCAGAAAATTTTATTTAAAGTATTCTCCTAAAACCTTTAATAAGCATCTCTATTGCGTATCTCTGATAAAGGTTTTTGGGCATGAAGCGAACTGAACTATCCGGTGGTGTCCGTGAGCGTCTGGTCCGTCTTCCTACCCCTTATGAGCATCACTACGGGGTTCTTCCTCTCCCTCTGCCGGAGGAAGGGATTCCTCTTGAAGAGATCGCAGCGCTGCATTCCCAGGCCCAGCTGGCATTGGGACAGGCTGATGAGATTGCGCGCGCTCTTCCAGATCCTTATCAGATCAGTCGTATTCTCAGCCGCCGTGAAGCCGTCAGCAGTTCGGCGATGGAAGGAACTCACAGCACCCTGGATGAACTTCTTATCGCTGACGAAGATGACGATCAGGGAGGGCAGGCGGTTAGACAGGTTCGGGATTACGCGCTGGCTCTGGAGCGGTTCGTGCCATCGGCTCTCACTAAGGGCCGTCAAATCTTTCAGGTCGATCTGATCCAGAACCTGCATCGTAGTGTACTCGGCCATGATGCGTCCTACCGAGATACTCCGGGAGACTTCCGGCAGGAGGTCGTATGGATCGGCGGCAATGGGCACATTGCCTATTCCGTCTATAATCCTCCACCACCGGCTGAAGTCCCTCATTTGCTGGAAGAGACCCTGGATTATATGCGGGAAGACGGGATGCAGATGATGACCCAGTCCTTGATTACCCGGATGGCGTTAGCCCATGCTCATTTCGAGGCTGTTCATCCGTTCCGAGACGGGAATGGTCGCGTGGGTCGGCTCCTGCTGCCCCTGATGATGGCAGCTGAGAAACACATTCCGCTCTATCTCTCACCGTATATAGAGCTCCACAAACAGGCCTATTATGCAGCTCTCAAACAAGCCCAGCAGAAACTAAACTGGCTTCCTCTGATCGGCTTTGTGTCGAATGCCATTGTTCAAACTGTTCAGGAGTTACGCATCACCCGTGAAGCTCTCAGAACCCTGAATGCTGCATGGTTGACCCGTCGTTCGTTCCGAAAGGGATCAGCAGCGCTACGAGCGCTTGATATCCTTAGGG
The DNA here is from genome assembly GCF_018812145.1 of Gluconobacter sp. P5E10. Classification (NCBI taxonomy): domain Bacteria; kingdom Pseudomonadati; phylum Pseudomonadota; class Alphaproteobacteria; order Acetobacterales; family Acetobacteraceae; genus Gluconobacter; species Gluconobacter sp. P5E10. The sequence goes on from NZ_JACRVZ010000013.1 coordinate 21,532, forward strand.
ATTATCCGGTTCTGACGGCTCCACGGCTGGGAACTTTGCTGTCGATTACGCCACCCGCTGCTCACACGGCAATTAGCCAGCTTTGCCAGGCTGGGATCCTGAGAGAGCGAACTGGCTATGCCCGCAATCGAATTTACGTTGCAGATGAAGTGCTTGGCATCCTGAACCGACCCTTTGCAGAAGATCCTATAATTCCAGGCTCAGGTACCCAAGTCTAATGCCCTTGCTTTGATTGTGGTCGGTGAGCGAACAGGGGACCTTACATTTTGTCTTTCGAGCAGCGATAGTTATGTCGTATAATATTTCTTATGCCAACTAGTATGCTTTTGCATCATGGAGTTCATAATCAATCGGTTTGATGAAGCCTCTTAAAAATCGCGCTCATGCCTTTGGCCACGCGTTCATTCCGATCCGCGCAATTTCCTGCAACCGCTCTTGTGATGCTCCGTCACGAGCTTGGACAGCCATGCCGCGTAGGAGGGACCCGTAGAACGCTGCCAAAGCCTCAATATCGGTATCTATCGGCAAATCTCCTACCTCCAATCCCTGTTGCAAGCGTGCAGCCATAGCGCCTTCTGCCTGTGTCCTCTGGCTGGCCAAGAGGTCGCGCAAACGGTTCTGGTTAGGCGAGCATTGTGTGGCCGCGACTGAAATCATGCATCCTGCCGGCCGGTCGGCGCGTGTGAATTCAACGGCAGCTGCTGTCGTTAAATCCTGAAAGACAGTTCGCGTATCGGCATCTTCACCAAGGATGCCGAGGAACCAACCTCCAGCGACACTCATGTAGGTCTCAATCACCTCGTGATACAGTGCCTCTTTGCTTCCGAAAGCATTGTAAAAGCTGGAAGCACTGATCTTCATGACTGAAATCAGATCATCGAAGCTCGTCCCCTCATAGCCGCGATCCCAAAACAAGCGCATGGCGGCACACAAGGCTTCCTTGCGATCGAAAGATTGAGGGCGCCCCCGCCCTCGCCGCACACTTGGGTCTTTTTTTGGTGTCATCGCTCCATAAATCCTTGAAACCAGAGATCCAAACCCTATATGCCTTATGTTGGAGCGATTACTCCACATTTAAATCCGTTGCTCTCTACCAACCGGGCATAAAGTACGCATGTGCGTTCTGGCCCATACAGACAGGCACATATCCATGAGCAAACTTTCCGGAAAAGTTGCAATCGTAACCGGCGCCTCTAAAGGAATTGGGGCTGGTATTGCCAAGGCACTCGCCGAAGCGGGGGCCGCTGTCGTCGTCAATTACGCCTCAAGCAAGTCCGGAGCGGACGCCGTCGTCTCAGCCATTGCCAGCAATGGCGGTCAGGCCATCGCTGTTCAGGGAGATGTTTCTCTTAAATCCGATGCGCAGGCCATCGTGGATGCGGCGATCAGTCAATTCGGGCGTTTGGATATTCTCGTCAATAATTCCGGGGTTTACGAATTTGCTTCGATCGACGAGATCACCGAAGACCATTTCCATCGTCTCTTTAATGTCAATGTGCTTGGCACTTTACTGACGACCCAGGCCGCCGCCAAACACCTTGATGATGGCGGTAGCGTTATCAATATCAGCTCCGTTGTATCTCGTATTACGCCACCAAATTCTGCGGTCTATACGGGAACAAAGGGAGCCGTTGATGCCATTACAGGTTCTCTCGCGCGTGAGCTGGGGCCGAGAAATATTCGGGTCAACGCTATCAATCCTGGCCTGATTGAAACAGAAGGCACCAAAACTGCTAATGTTGTGGGTTCCGAAATGGAACAGCTCATTATTTCACAAACACCACTGGGACGTAGCGGCCAGGTTCAGGACATTGCTCCACTTGCCGTATTCCTCGCCTCTGATGATGCGCGCTGGCTGACAGGCGAAACACTCATTGCCTCCGGTGGGCTGCGCTGACGTTTGACGTTAACCCGGCAGACCTCTGCCGGGTTAATATTTGATTATTGGTTTGTATTTACAAACAATATTGTTCGCGAAATATCCTCTACCAGGAAGACTTAAGCCATATTATCTAGAGAATGCTTTTGTCCTAGGAATAGGGCTACCGTGGCTTATGAGCTCTCCGCTTAAACACAGTTTCCAGAGTGCGTTGGGAAGGTAACGGCGGATACGAAGGAAAATAATAGTCATAGTCCCCCATGAATTCTTTGTTGCACAAAGTCCAGCCTGTCTTGCCCCCAAAACAGTTCGTTTCCAACGACGTAAGTAGGAGTACCAAAGATACCAAGCTGTTCTGCGTCAGACAGGTTTTTTTCCCATACAGCGTACACCTCTGGCGTTTGGGAAAAGACTAAGAGTTCTTTGGTGTCGCTATGGAGTACGTTTTCAACAATACCCTCAAGCGTATTCGTATCTGCGATATCCTGATCATGGGCCCATAATGCGGATTGAATCGCCCACGACAAAGCGACATCGTCATAGCCTTTGAGACCCGCGGCAATAACAAGACAAGCCGCATACTCTATGGTTCTGCAGGGATAATATTTCGGTTTCAGATTAAGCGGAATATCCAGAAACTTCCGCCAGCGGGTCAATTCAACCACATGATAATTCTGCCGGGCAGTGGGGCGCTCCCGCAAAGGGATTCCGCCATTACTCTGGATAATCCGAATTGGTCGCAGCACAAGTGATACGCCTTCCGACCGAGCAATTTCACGCAGCTTTGGCATCCCAAGATAAGCCCATGGCGACGAGATTCCATAAAAAACCTGGATCGTCCCCACGTTCGATGGCTGCTCGTTGGTCATTTTTGTTCCTTACATTGACAATATGAAAGAGTGATCGTGAATGAGAATGAGTTTAGATCATTAACCTCGTTGCGTCATGCGCTAACATAATATACGACTCAGTGAGTAGCTTATGGTTATAAACTTATTAGTATAGTGATTAATGAGTTCAGCCAAAATGCGAATGGGCCTGTTTCCTCCAACCTTTTCGTCCGGATTCCGCCATGTCCGCATCTCGTGAGTTTCCAGCACTTCTGATCCTGCTTCTGTTGACATTAGGGGGCACTGCTCAGGCTGCAGATGAGCAATCGTCCGATCATGACGTCATGCATAGACAGCCAGTTCCTTCCCGCACACCAAAGAAGGCGGCCACAACCCATGAGGCTGCCCCGGTCAGCAAAGCGGAAGAAATTCATGTCAGAACAGAGACGCTCTCCGGAGGTGTGACCAATACGACACCCGGCGGAGGCCTCATGCCGGTTCAAACAGTTCCACGCATGCAGAGCGGGGTTACACGAGACTATATTGCGAAGCAGTCCCCGACCACGAACACACTTAACCTGCTTCAGATGTCCCCAGGGGCTGTTGTGGCCAATTCTGATCCTCTGGGTCTCGCGGACCATACGAGCATTACCGTTCGTGGTCTGGACCAGACAGAGATCGGTCTGGTGTTTGAGGGAATGCCTGCGGGCGATCCCATTTATGGGATCGCCGATACGTCCGAATGGGCAGACACGGAAAATATTGGTCGTGTCGATCTGGCGCAGGGAAGCAGCGACATTGCCGCTCCTGTCTATAATGCAGGTGGCGGCCAGATTACCGAAACGTTGCTGGACCCCAGTCACAAAGCCGGAGCACTGTTATCGCTTTCAGGCGGAACGCATGCGACGAACAAAGATTTTTTGCGTCTGGATAGTGGAGAAATCGGCCATTCCGGTGTCCGGGCATTCATGTCTGGTTCGTATACCCGCAACAATAACTGGCGCGGGCCAGGAACGAACCGTCGCTACCATGTCGATTCCAAAGCGGTAAAAGAATGGGGCGCAGACAATCGAGTCTCAGCAGTCTTTACCTGGAATACGATTGACGAATCCCCAACACGATATCTGTCTCTTGCGCAATGGAAGCAGTACGGAAAATCCTACAATTATTCTGGCGAATATACCCCAGGCAGCACAACCTATTACCGACTCTATCAATATAAGCGCTCTTCAATGATGATCAGCGCTCCAAGCCACTTTACGCTTGCAAAAGGTCTGACGGCTGATATCGCCCCCTACTATCAGTGGATGAGCGGGTCGGTCCCAAGTGGGACGACCCTGACACCTGGAAGCCTGTATCTTGGCAACCAGTCTGCGGGAACCGTCAGCTTCCCTACGCTCTATAACGGGAAAGCTGTGGCCGCAGCAATTGCAGGCTCCAACAGCTTCAATACGGGCTTCTCAGGTCATTTCACGCTGAAGACAGGCGTAAATACTCTCAAGGTTGGTTACTGGTACAGCAATCTGACCAAAAACTCCCTCTACGATTACTCTCCTGTCAGTGCGGCAGGTGACATCATCAATAATAATATCCGCACTCAAAACGGCTCCATCCTGGCGACCAAGAATTTCCACATGATGCAGCAGGTCAATGGCTTCTTCATTGAGGACGGGTTGTCTCTACTGAATCATCGGCTTGATCTGACCGCTGGGTTCAAAGCTGTGCTTCTGGCACGATCCGGAACAAACAACATTCCAGGTGCGACCTATCGTTGGGGAACAAATAGCGCAGTTCCGCTGCCGCGTTTCGAGGCCAGCTACAAGATTGACAAAAACAATCAGATTTTCATCGACGCGGTAACAAATTTCCACGCACCGATGTCAGACGTACCGTATTATGACGCTTTCAGTGTCTCGACCGGAAAGATATCGACGGCTGGAAAAACTGACCTCAAGAATGAATACTCCATTTCCGAAGAAATTGGATATCGTCATACTGGTCTTATCAATGCCTCCATTGGCTTCTTCAACTACAATTTTACAAACCGGCAGATTTCGACATCCGTTTATGTTGATGGCGCATTGACGACAAACCTCATCAATGCAGGCGGCCAAACGACGCGTGGAGCGCAGGTCGAGATTTCCCTTCGTCCCTGGCATCATTTGAGCCCATACGTTTCGGGGCAGTATCTCCATGCAACGATCGACAACAACCTTGCTGTTGGAAACGATCTTCTCCCAACCAAAGGGAAGAGTGCAATTCTGACACCGAAATTTTCGGCATCTGCAGGCATATCTTATGATGACGGTCAGTTTTTCGGCAACGTATTCTTCAATTACGTTGATTCACAATACTCAACGTTTATGAATGATGAGAGTATCCCCGCTTACAAGACGGCCAATATGACGCTGGGGTACCGCATGAAGACTTACCACTTCATCCATCGCCCGACGATCCAGCTGAATCTTGTGAACCTCGGTGATAGCAACTACCTGTCCAGCGCCTATACGGTTCGGACAAATGCCAAGACCACAAAAGGTATTTATGGGACGTCCATCGCAGGCACTGCACCCAGCTATTATCTCGGGGGTGGATTTGCAGCGGTAACATCAATCACCCTCGGATTTTGAAACCATGATTACAGGACGTCAGATCGAAGCCTTTCATGCTGTCTTTTCGATCGGCAGCATGACAGGCGCGGCACGTCATCTCGGGCGCACGCAGTCTGCTGTCAGCCGTCTCATTATGGAACTGGAAAAAGCACTTGGCTTTACCCTTTTCGAGCGGAACGGGACGCGGCTGCATGCTACGCAGGAAGCACGGCTCCTTTATGATGAGGTCAAGCGCTCCTTCATCGGACTGAAGAACATTGAGGAGAAAGCCAGACAAATCGCTGCAGGTGGAAACCATCGCCGGATTACATGCGGCGCCACATCTGCACTCTCTGGCGGTCTTGTTCCCCGGGCCATCTCCGGTCTGATGCAATGCAGTTCAGACATTTCAATGTCTTTCAAAGGCATGCCAGCCGATGAGGTCGTCCGCTCCGTGACGGATGGCAGTGTTGATGTCGGTCTGGCGACCCTGCCCATCGACGATACCAATCTGCACATTCACTGGATTGGAGAAGCATCCTGTGTGGCCGTTCTGCATGAGGATCACCCTCTTGCCCAATCCGACAGCCTTTCTCTTCGTCAACTGCATACCCAGCAGGTTCTGACCGTAGGAAATCCCTTTCGGCTGCGACGCACGATCGACGCAGCTCTTCAGGCATCCGGGAACAGCTCGTTCACCAGGATAGAAACCAATACATCCCTCAATGCTGTCATGAGTGCCCGTGAAGAACTGGGAGTGGCCATTGTAGAGCCTGTAACAGCCTACGGCATTCCCATTGGCGGTACGGTCGTGCGGCCTATTGTGGAACATATTCCCTGGGCGTGGAGCGTGTTGACACCGGCGTTTTCGGCAGCTGATAGCGGCATTCTTCGCTTCATCGAACAGATCGAAATTACAGCGCGTGCCCTTTTGCCAGATTTCATCCGGCACCCACCCGAAGCGCTCGAAAAACTTCACACACGCCTTTTTCAGACCGAGCCAGGAGCACCAGATGCCAAAAAGAATTGAGGCCACCACAACAGCGCCAGCGCTCGATCTTCAGGAGCTTGAAGCCCGTATTCGCCGCGATCTGGATTATCTGAACCTCCCGGCAAAGCCATGGGTGCTTCCGCTCCATGATGCGCCTGAACCAACCTATGACATGGTGGTCATCGGCGCAGGCATGATCGGGCTCGCGGCGACTGCGGCTCTACGGCTTCGTGGCATCAGTTCAATCATCTGCCTTGATCGCGCTCCTGAAGGCACAGAAGGCCCATGGGTCACCTACGGCCGCATGGTGACACTCCGTACAGCGAAATCTGCCTGCGGCCCGGCTTTGGGCATTCCCAGCCTGACGTTTCGCGCCTGGTTTGAAGCGCAGTTCGGTAACGCGGCGTGGGAACGCCTAAACAAAATTCCACGCGCACAGTGGATGGATTACCTCATCTGGTATCGACGCATTCTGGATCTACCAGTTCGTAACGGAATGGACGTTACAGATATTGCCCCGCAGGACGATGGGCTCATCAGGGTTACAGTGCGAGGAGAAAGCACTCCAGTTTTGGCCCGACGCGTTATACTGGCAACAGGAATAGACGGACTGGGCGCCCCATCCCTTCCTTCTGTTGCCAGTGGGATCTCCTCCCGGTTCTGCGCCCACTCCGCCGATATGATCGATTTCACAGCGCTTGCTGGAAAGCGTGTTGGGGTCGTAGGAGCAGGCGCCTCTGCAATGGACAACGCTGCGAGCGCTCTGGAGGCTGGCGCTGCTGGCGTTGACCTTTTCGTCCGTCGCGAAGCCCTCCCAAGTGTGGACAAGTTCACCGGGATCAGCAGTGATGGGCTGGTCATGGGATATGTTGGCCTGCCAGACGCAGTAAAATGGGAGATGATGCGCCTTGGGCTTGATGCGCCAGTCCCTCCCCCACGCGACAGTACGCGCCGGGTTTTCAGGCACAAGAATGCAAGACTGCATGTGAATGCCCCCCTGCTCTCGGTCGAAGAAACAGCATCTGCGTTAACCGTCACAACGCCTCATGGTGAAACGGAGCTGGATTTTCTGATTTTTGCGACCGGTTTTTCCTGTGAAGTTACATCTCGACCAGAACTTTCCTCATTTGCGTCCAAGATCAGCCTCTGGGACGATCATTATACGCCTCCAGCCGGAGAAGAGAGTAAATCTCTCGGCCAATCTCCGTATCTGGCACCGGATTTTTCGTTCGTTGCACGCGAAGACAGTGACAAAGAGCCGTTATCCCGGATTTATTGTCTGTGCTTTGCCTCTGTGCTGAGCCATGGCAAGCTCACGAGTGGCGCACCCGCGATGGATGAGGCTGTTCAAAGGCTGGTCCATGGTGTCGCAGCATCTTTCCTGCGCGAAAACAGCCAGGACTGGCTGAATATTTTCCGTGAGTTCGACCGACCAGAACTCCTTGGGGATGAATGGCACCCCAAACAGATTGTCAACGGCACATCCACAAAGGTGAAGAGTAACGCATGACCGAGGATTCCTTTCAGCTGCACCAACGCAGCATCGTGATTGATGGCCTTCAGACCTGTGCCTGGAGCCGCGAAATCTTTGAACAGATGCGTGCCGGCGGCCTGACCGTTGTCAATGCTGCGTCCCTGCTGTGGGAGAACTTCAGTGAGGGCATGGCGTATGTCCGAACCTGGGAGCGGCACTTTGCTGAAAATGCAGATCTGATCATCCCAATCCGCTCCGTCGCGGATATCGAGACCGCCAAACGCACCAATCGCACAGGGATCAGTATCGGCTGGCAGAACACGTCCCCATTGGAAGACCGTCTGGATTATGTACGGCTTTTCAAACTGCTGGGCGTCAATACCATGCAGTTGACCTACAACACCCAGAACTATTCAGGGGCTGGCTATCTTGAAGAACGTGACAGTGGCCTGACAGGCTTCGGACGCGAGGTTCTTCATGAAATGAACCGCCACGGCGTGCTGTGCGATCTAAGTCACGTAGGCGACCTGACGTCAGCCGACGTGATTGAGCATTCCCGACGCCCGGTCTGTATTTCACATGTGCTGCCACGCGCGCTTCGCGATGTGAAACGCAACAAGCCAGATCATCTGTTCCGGGCCTGTGCTGAAAAAGGCGGCATCGTGGGTGTCAGCCTGTTCTCTCCCGGATTGCGTGCGGGGAATGATGCGACAATCGATGATTATCTGGATGCCATGACGCATGTCCTGAACATCGTGGGTGAAGACCACATTGCGATGGGTACCGATTTCAGTACAGGACATCCCCGCCCTGGCCCGTGGCTGCTTTGGGCGAACCGGGACAAGGGATATGGACGTCAGCTGACAGAATTTGGCCGTACCACGATCCGCAAGCCAGCGGGCTTTGCCAGCATCCCAGAAACACCCAACCTGACAGCCGCCATGATGCGCCGTGGGTGGTCCACAGGGTTAATCGAGAAAATTCTCGGACAGAACTGGCTGCGCCTGTATCGCGACACATGGACACCAGAGGTCTGACGCGGCTCATGCCAACCGCTCCCCACTTCACGACGCGCCGCAAGGTTCTTGGCGGTCTGGCAACACTGCCCGCATGGCGACATGCACGTGCGGCGGATGGCGATCTGGAATTGTCGGTAGCCGGCTTTCATGGACCGTTCCAGAAAGCGTTTCAGGCCATCGTGATCAACAGTTTCGAACGCGCCATGCCGGGCGTCCGCGTGACGTACCGTCCCATCATCAATTCTGCACAGCTTCTTGCAGCGCTACGGCTGGAACGGGAAGCACCCCAGATTGATGTCGCCATTGCGGATGTATCGGTCGCTATTCTTGCCAAACAGGAAGGATTGACTTCCATTTTACGGGAAGAAGAGATTCCGAGCCTGCGCGACATTCCAGACTGGGGACGCTTCGATGCCATGAATGGCGTCGCATTCTCACGGGATAATCTGTCGCTCATTTATGACAGCCGTGTTCTGACGCGTCCTCCGGAAAGCTGGCGTGAACTTGGACGGCCCGATTTGACGGACCAGATCGCCATGCCTGTCGAGGATACGCGTGGCGTTGTACTCCTTCCGCTTCTGACCCGCATGGCTGGAGGGGACTACAGGCAGAGCATCGAGCCGGGACTGGCCCTCATGCGGCAGTTTTCCCCCTATGTCGCGACCTGGAACGCACAGCCCGACATTTACACCCTGACGCTGGCCCAGACGATTGCCCTGGGTGTCGGATGGAACGGCCGTGGTCAGATGCTTGCACGGGACAATCCGGATACGCTGCGTGCTGTCGTTCCATCTGAAGGCAGCGTCGCGCAGATCAATACGCTTAATCTGACGGCCCCTCCGCAACGCACCAGACTGGCGCAGGCCTTCATTGAACATGCACTGTCCCCGGACGTGCAGACAGCCTTTGCGAATGTCGCGTTTTATGGGCCTGTAAACCGTCAGGTTGTGCTGTCAGACGAGACATCCGAAGCAATTTTCGGCCGACTAGAGACAGCACGCCGTGAAATGCATCTCGACTGGGGCTTCGTTAGCCAGCACTACAATAGCTGGATCCGCCGTATTCAACGTGAGGTCATCAGTGGCTGAAACAGACTCAACACCAGCCTATCTCTCCGTCAGCGGCTTCACGAGGCAATTTCCGGGCGCAGACAGGCGTTCCGTCGATGACGTCAGCTTTACGTTGAAACGCGGGCAGATGCTGACCTTGCTGGGCCCTTCCGGATGCGGAAAAACCACCCTGCTCCGCATGATTGCAGGCCTTACCCCGGTCGATTCAGGACAGTTGCACGTTGCGGGACGTCAGATGACGGAAACCCCTCTTCACGCACGCAACATGGGAATGGTATTTCAATCCTATGCCCTGTTTCCTCACCTCTCCGTCGCCCGCAATATCAGTTTTGGCCTGGATGTCCGGGGGATCAAAGGGGAAGAGAGCCGGCGGCGTGTAGCGGAACTGGTCTCTCTCATGCACCTGACCGGGCTGGAGAACAGGCGCATCACCGAACTCTCCGGCGGACAACGGCAGCGAGTGGCACTGGCGCGGGCGCTTGCCATCGAACCTGACATTCTCATGCTGGATGAGCCGCTGGCCAATCTTGATATCCGGTTGCGCGATACGGTGCGCACGGAAATTCGTGCGCTCCAGCAACGCCTTGGGATCACAGCCATCTTTGTCACGCATGATCAGGACGAAGCTCTGTCCATTGCGGATCAGGTCGCCGTCATGTCGGAAGGACGCCTCCAACAGTTTGGCACACCGGCAGATCTGTATACTCGTCCCGCAAACCGGTTCGTGGCCTCTTTCGTGGGACGCAGCAACTTCATCGAGGCTGTATGGGTCGATAGCAAACGTATCCATGCGGAAGGCATCGGCACACTGTTCATTGGCTTTTCCGAAGGCTGGAAAGGTCGCAGAACCCTCTTGATCCGCCCCCATCGCATCAGACTGGGCAACAGTCTCGAAACATGCTGCCAGGGTGTGGTCGAAAACGTTGTTTATACGGGTGAGCGCCGAACTTATCTGGTCCGTGTCGGGTATGTAACACTCACCGTTGAACAGCAGGAAGATCAGGGCCAGCCGGCCCAGACGGGAGACATTGTTGACCTGCACTGGCAGGCCAGCGACATGTCAGTCCTTCAAGAGCCTGTCTCCGATGCCGTCACTTCAGGCCATCCGAGTTCATGAGGGTGTCTGTCCGAAAACAGCCTTCCTGGCTGCAGGCCCTGCTCATCCTTCCGGGTGTTGCGGCCCTTGTCGTGACATTCGTCTTCCCGCTCCTCTGGCTGGCCAGGACGTCTCTCCAGCCTACGACCGGACATACACTCTCCCTCCACGCCTATGTCCGGCTTTTCGAGGACAGTTTTTACTGGTGGGTCATTGGACGCACGATTTTCATTGGGCTGCTCTGTGTTGTCATTACCGTCCCAATGGCTTTTCCCGTCGCGCTTTTCCTTGCCCGGTCGCAAAGCCGCTGGCGAGGCACCCTGACAGCGCTGGCCATTGCGCCCCTCCTGACATCCACAGTCATCCGGACCTACGGCTGGATGGTCATCCTCGGGCGACATGGCCTCATTAACACGACCCTCGTGTGGGCTGGCATTCTGGCGCAGCCCACACGATTGGATAACGGTCCCTTTGCCACGGTTGTCGCGCTGGTGGAGATCCTGCTGCCTTATGGCATTATTTCCATCCTCAGCCACCTGAGCCGTCTGGATGCGGAGCTTGAACAGGCGGCCTCCCTCCTCGGGGCACGTCGCCTTCAGGTCTTCTGGCGCGTCTTGCTGCCTCTCTCCCTTCCAGGACTGATGACAGCCTCGCTGCTTGTCTTCGTTCTCGCAATCAGCTCACTCGTGACACCTCAGTTGATGGGCGGAGGGCGCGTCTTTGTCCTTGCAACAGAAATCTTCAACCAGACGACCATAGCTCTGGACTGGCCATTTGCCGGCGCCCTGTCCATTACCCTCCTGGCCTTTTTCGGAATATTCGTGACGCTCTATCAGAGAATTCTTCAGCGCGTGGAGAGCCAGTCATGAAACACGACCGAACCGTCAGGGTGGCGTGGCATCTTCTGATTGGCCTGATTTACCTATTCCTGCTCGCACCATTGATTATCGTGCTGATCGTGTCGTTCGATATACGTCCCTACCTCAGCTTTCCACCCGCGAGTTTTTCCCTAATTTCATATGCCAGGGTGTTGCATAACCCCCTTTTCCTTCAGGCTGGAAAAACCAGTCTGTTGATCGGAGGATGCTCTGCGGGGCTCTCCCTGATTGTGGGGACGAGCGCTGCTTTTGCTCTGGTGAGAGGCCACTTCCCGGGACGGCAAAGCCTGCAATGGTTCTTTCTTTCTCCAATGCTGATGCCCCATATCGTGCTGGCGGTCGGACTGATGATGACCCTGCAACCGCTTGGCCTCCTGGACACGCTGACAGGATTGATTCTGGCCCATATCAGCATCACACTGCCCTATACGACGCGCATTGTGTCCTCCGGGATTGCACAGTTGGACCGCACACTAGAAGAAGCCGCTCGCATTCACGGCGCTTCGCCCTGGCAGAGTTTCTGCCGTGTCATTCTACCCGCACTCAGGCCACACCTCATCACCGGATTTCTGATCGCATTCCTGTTTTCCTTCGACGAAGCCGTTATCGCCCTGTTCATTGCAGGCCATAGAGCCGTTACGCTGCCACTCGCCATCTATCAGTACATCCAGTTCCGGACGGACCCGCAGGTCGCGTCGCTCTCAGTCCTCGTGGTGCTCCTCAGTCTGGTACCCATCATCATCATTGAACGTCTGATCAATCTTCGTCGGGCCGTCGGCGGATAAAGCAGTGAAGGAACCTCTCATGACGCAGATTATGATCGAAAGTGGCGCGATAGAAGGCTTCACAGAAAACGGAATTCTGACATTCCTGAGCGTTCCCTATGCCGCCCCTATTGTTCCTGGAAATCGGTTCGCAGCACCTCAGGACGTTGCACCCTGGACCGGTGTGAGATCCGCTCACCGCCTTGGTGCCGTCTGCCCACAGATCCCAACCTATGGACCTGTTGGGAAAGGGGCCACATCCATGCTGGATGCCGGTGAGGATTTTCTAACCCTCAATATCCGTAGTCCAGCCCGGGAGGGAAAAGCTCCCGTTCTTGTCTGGCTGCACGGAGGCGGATACGCCGTCGGTTCCGGAAACGAACCACTCCTCCAGACAGGCGCCTTCGCAGCAAGCGGAATTGTTGAAGTAACGCTCAATTACAGATTGGGAGCACTGGGATTTTTAAGCCTGGATGGCGCGCCCGAAAATCGCGGGCTACTTGATATCATCAAAGCTTTGGAGTGGGTTCAGAAGCACATCGCCCTCTTTGGAGGAGACCCTGAACGCGTCACTCTGGCCGGACGATCTGCGGGTGGATTTGCCGTTTCCACTCTTATGGCCATGCCTGCGGCAAAAGGATTGTTTTCCAGGACCATGATCCAGTCCGGAGCTACTCCAGCGGTACTACCATACAAAGACGCACGCCTGACGACACAACGCTTTCTCAAACGTCTCGGCCAGCCATCACTTCAAATCCTCGAAGAGATACCCATTCATCAGCTTCTCGCTGCTCAGCGAGCGATCTGCAATGAATCCTACGAACAGCATGACTTCACTCGAGACGGACGAGTGACAATTGTAGGAATTCCCTTCCAGCCAGTCATTGACGCTGCGTCCTTACCCCTTGATCCAGAAATAGCCGCTGTCCAAGGACTGGTAACGCAGGTTCCAGTTATGATCGGCACGACATCGGCGGAATACCTGTCCCATTCCAGCGTGCACTCGCATCTCACATTTACAGATACTGCGCGCTTACTGGACCCAAGAGTACAGCCTCTCGGCCTGAGTGGGACCGATATCGTGAACCGCTATCGGGATGCCCTACCCCACCATGACCCTCTGGGAATATGGCGTGCGGTCGCAGGGGATCTTGTCTTTCAAAACCCGACGACCCGCTATGCCCTTGCACTGAGCAAATTTCAGCCCGTTCATAAATATCTTTTCGGAAGCATCGGCCCCAATGAAACGGGTGCCCCACATGGTGCCGAACTGGCAAACGTATGGTGGCGGGAAGGCTATAACAGAGCGAACTTACCAACGAGATATCAAGATGTTGATCCAAAGATTTCGCGTATCATACATAATATCTGGAGAGACTTTGTTTCGGTAGAAGAACGGTCAGAAATAAGATGGGAGGCATTTTCAACCAATAATAAGGCCACCTTGTCCATTACAAAGGACGGTGCGGCGTTTTGCACGGACCTATTTTACCCAAGGGTTTGCCTTTGGACATGATAGATTTCCATCTGAGATGCTATCTGTTGAGTGAATGTTTGCATTAAATATAGGGCTCATAGCCAGAAGATGACGGTCGGGCATCTGTCGTAGCAGGTTGCGACCTGCCACCAGTCCTTGAGCCTTCCGAACATAATCTCGATGCGGTTGCAGCGTTTATATTTCCGCTTGTCGTATTTGCTCGGTTCCCCGCGAGATTTCCAGGGTTTGACCCCTTTTTCTTACAAGGCGCGTCGCTAAGCCAGTCCGCGGCATACTCACGATCTCTCAGCAGCCATTGGGCAGGAAAAGACTGTTCAAAAGGGAAGCGGACGTCTGTTTTCCTCATTAACTGCATAAAGCGTCGTATTCATGCCATCTTTGATGCGTCAAATTATCTGCTCGTCCGCCAGCCATCTTCCGATCACCATCCGTCATCTTGTGGTTATATGCCCTGAGACTAACGATTATATGCTTTCAAACGTGCAGAAACTATATTCCCGCAAAACTGAACGATAATCGTCAATGCAACAAGAATACTCACGACCCATAACATCATGGCAGTATTAAATCTTTGATATCCGTACCTGATCGCCAGATCTCCCAGCCCCCCTGCACCAACAACACCTGCCATGGCGGACGCACTGATCAGGCTAACCATTGTCACGGTCAAACCAGAAACCAGACCAGGCAACGCTTCGGGAATGAGCACAGAGCGCACGATTTTTGCTCGTGTTGCACCCATTGCGCGAACGGCATCGATTAATTCTGGACTCACCTCTCTTAACGACACTTCTGCAATGCGCGCAAAATAAGGGATCGCTGTGATGGAAAGAGGCACGATTGCAGCAGCGGTACCAAGCGCGGTCCCCACCACGAAGCGCGTAAAAGGAATAAGGATCAAAAGCAGAATAATGAACGGGACTGCTCTTGTCAGATCGACAACAAATCCCAAAACCCTGCCGATAGACCGTATAGGCCATAGCCCACCGGGTCTTGTGATGGTTAAAAGAATAGCGAGAGGCAAACCAAAAAAAACAGCGATCACGGCAGATGCGAAAACCATTTCAAGGGTTGCCAGAGTTGCTTTGCAAAACAGTTCAAAGATCTGAAGACGCATACCCGATGACCTCCAGTTCTTCGACATTTTGCGAAAGCCATTGAATAGCATGCTCATGATTATGCGATAAAGTCAGAACAAGGGTGTCGTGACCTCCTGAAGACTTTCCACGAATATCAGCCTGTAGGATAGAAGCCGTAATACCGAAAGTCCGATAGAGATCAGTCAGTAGTGTTGACGATAGCTCATTCTGCATACTGCCTAAACGCAAAACCGGCATAGCGCCCGAAAACGCCTTCTCGGTCACGAATGAGCGCAGGCAGTCAGCGAGATGTACCTGATCGTCATTGATGAAGGATCTCGTTAACGCATGATGGGCCTGCCCTTTGGCAAGGGCCTCGGTTGAAATATCTTCAACAATGTGTCCCTGATCGAGCACGAGCACTCGGTGAGCAAGGTTTCGTATAACATCCATTTCATGGGTAATCAGAACGATCGTGACGCCTAACTCTTTATTTATTTCTTCAAGAAGAGCGAGAATGGAGGTGGTTGCCTCTGGGTCTAGCGCAGATGTTGCTTCATCACACAAAAGAATAGCCGGATTTCCTGCTAGAGCTCTCGCTATTCCTACTCTCTGCTTTTGCCCTCCGGAAAGCTGTGTCGGATATTTTGTCTCCTGCCCTTCAAGTCCGACCAGTTGTATCAGCTTCTCTATTCGATAGAGGCGTTCTTTTTTAGGAATCCCTAAAATCTCGAGTGCAAGAGAGATGTTGCCTGTGACCGTTCGGGACTGCAGAAGGTTGAAGCTCTGAAAGACAAGACCAATACGCTGCCGAAGGGCTAGAAGATCACGCTCTTTAAATCTGCTTAGATCCTTTCCTTCAATAAAAACGTGACCTGTATCAGGCGTTTCTGCACCATTCAAACAGCGCAAAAGTGTCGTTTTTCCCGCTCCGGAGCGCCCTATAATTCCAACAATTTCGCCTGCCTGAACGGAGAAACTGACTTTTCCCAGTGCAATACGCCCGTCAAACGCCTTGGAAAGGTTTTCAACTTTTAGCATCTCATGACTCTTTCAGGCCTACAGATTTTCTAAATATTCCATGTTTCAAAGCGTCAGATCAGCCCGCAGATAGTAAAAGCCTCCTTCTTCGGACAGCTGCTGACTGAGCGTATCATAAAGATTGTTATTATAATCTGCTGTGAAAGAAGGCACCCGGCTTGGATGGGCATTTCCGACGTTGTTGCCACCCAGCGCCAGATGAAGCTGCGGGAGGACCTGATAGCCAACTTCCAGATTGGTGACGAAACGCGGACGATTAATCTGATGATAGAAATCTGTCGTCGAGAAAGCGTTGCTGCCGGAGACAAATGTCAGATTGGATGTCGTATGACCATAGCGGATTTCATGAACGGCCACATTCCACTTTCCGCGACGCCAGATCCCACCAAAAATCAGCTTATTGGCCGGATTTTCCGTTGACATCAAACTGATCTGCTGAGCATTCAAAACAGGTGTCCCCTCCCCTGTTCGTGCAATATCTTTTACGTTCGTATGATTGAAATTGACTGCTGCGTCCCAGTCTACTTTTCCGTATTGGCCGAAATCTGAAGAATATCGTGCAGTAATATCAAGACCCGTTGTCCGGGTATTGGCGCCATTTGTGAAATAATTCGTACTAACGGCAGATTCGTCTCCAGCAAAGCCGGAGGTATCTACCCCTGCGGCTGAGTAGGCTTCCACCGCACGCGCTCCAGAGGCATATCCTCCGTCAACAATGCGATGCTTGATGGAGATCGTATAACCGTCAACATTGATATGAAGCCGAGGGAGTGGATTCAAAATCATTCCGATGCTAAAATTTGTAGACTTTTCCGGTCTGAGCCCGGGAGACCCTAAAGCACGCGCAGCAGCTGAATTGGCTGCAATTTGACCCGTTGCATAATTGGGACTGGAGATAAACGCTGCGAAATTCTGTTCCGCAAGAGTAGGCGCGCGAAATCCGGTACTTGCAGTCCCCCGGAAGCCGATATAGCGATTAATGTCATAGCGTGTGGAGATCTTACCCGTTCGGGCGTTGCCAACATCATTATAATGTTCAAAGCGACCTGCCAGATCTACTCTCCAGCGTTTAACAATCTGCGTTGAAAAATCGACGTAGGCTGCGGCGACATGTCTGGATGCGTCAACAGCGTCTTCTGGCGTCTCGCCCTGATACCCCTGCGCTCCGCTCAGATAATACGATAAAGGTTCACCCGCCCCGATTGAATATGTATCGCGACGATACTCACCGCCAAATGCGATGTTCAACGGGCTGTAGAGAAAAGGGATGTCGACGCCCCGTCGAATGTCGAGATTATTCGTCCATTGCTGATTGGAGTAATTGCCAAGATAAAAACGAGAGGGAGAAGACCCTGTTTCCTTGTAGGCATCGGCATTGGCGGAATTGTAATCAGCAAGGGTGTCATGGTCTCCGCCAATAGTGGAGCTCAAATCCCAGTCAAAGCCATAAAGTTTTTTTCCCCGAAAGCCGAGCGTAAAGCCGTAGTCATTTTCGGGCATGGTCTCAACAGGTTCAAAGCCATTCGGATACATGCCGGAAAGCCCGTCCGCTGCGGTTGTGCTCGGAGCACGGAGAAAGGCCCAACGCTCAGCGTCCCGGTGTGTAAATGTTCCAAAACCATAAAGCTCGATACTGTCTGTCAGATGATAACCAAAATTCGCTTCGATTGACTCCCTTGTCACCTGAGGCTGACCGGTTGCCAGATCATTGTTTTTGCCGGTTCGGGGATCAATGCCGGTTCTCTGGGTCCGATCCTGATGCTTGAATTCTGCACTGATATTCAGATACCCGCGTTGACCCAGTTTGAAACCTGCATTGAGATTTTCTCCTGTGGTAAAACCATCTCCCGCAGCGTATCCACCGTTTGTAGCCTGCATATGAATACCGTGATTATTGGACTTCAGAATGACGTTTATGACACCAGCGATGGCGTCCGATCCATATTGAGCGGCGGCGCCGTCCTGCAGGATTTCAATATGGTCGATAGCGGAGATGGGTAGCATATCCAGATCAACAGGGGTTGTACCCTGTTGAGACGAAGCATCGACTGCAATTGCTGCTGTGGTATGTCGTCTTTTACCATTCACAAGAACCAAGGTCTGGTCAGCGTTCAGTCCTCGCAGACTTAGCGCATCTATGACTGATCCTTGATCCGAGCCATTCACTTCTCGGCTAATAGATGGTGAGAGTTGGACAAGCGCTTCCCGGATGTCAGTCATTCCAGTCGCACGAAGCTGATTACCTCCAATAATCGTAATGGGGCTCACACTTCTTGCCGCAGTTTGAGAGGGATCGCGCGTTCCTGTAACAATGACCTGCTCCGGCTCCTCTGATTGAACAGTGTTCGTCCGGGAAGTAGAAACCGGTTTTTTAATAAAATTCTGCTTCTCAATTGATTTTTGCGTTTCCGGACCATCCTGACGGGGCTCGCTTTCAGCTGCAACCGCCGTCGAAAACGAAAGGCTGACCAAAAGTGGTGCCACGATATAACCACTACGCATAATAGTTTTTCAAAAGGTGAATTTCAATATTCGATTATGTCATAGTGTTTTAGGAGTCAAACAACATATTGCATGTGGATTTAATATATAATGCGATTTATGATGGCTATATATGTCATTGGCCCGTTCCTCCGGGCCGCCGCAAACCGACTTTGCTTTTATGGAAAGTCGTAGTTGAAAGTGATCAAACGCATGACGCAGAAGAAACTTTCCCTGCCAACCATCGACCTGTCACTTTGGAAAGATCAGAAAGCGCCAGATGATGTCTTTCTCAACTCCCTTCGAAAGGCCGCACACGCGTACGGATTTTTCTATTTAGAAGGTCATGGAATTTCAGCAGATCTGAATGCTGAGCTCATGATGCAGGCAAAGAATTTCTTTTCTCTGTCTCTTCCTCAAAAAGAGCAGGTTGCCATGATCAACTCTCCTCATTTCAGGGGTTATAATCATGCCGGCCGGGAACTCACACGAGGTAAAGCGGATTGGCGGGAACAGCTGGACATTGGCCCAGAGAGACCTGTCATTCAGGATTTGACGGGAAAGCCTGCTTATTTCCGTCTTCAAGGCCCCAATCAATGGCCCGAAACACTTCCACGTTTTAAAGAAGCAGTTCTGTCGTGGCAGGATCAGGTTCTGAGTGTTCTAAGACGCCTTCTTGAAACTCTTGCCCTCTCTCTGGGGCAACAGGCGAGCGCTTTTCATCCTGTCGTCAGCAACACGCCTTATCAGCTATTAAAACTGATCCATTACCCTGGTCGCCAGGATGATGGAAAGAAGCAGGGCGTTGGCGCCCATAAAGACAGCGATCTCCTGTCTCTGATCCTTCAAGACGATGAAGGCGGATTGGAAGTAGAACTGACAAACGGTGAATGGCTTCAGGCACCTCCCCAGCCGGAAACATTTATCGTCAACATCGGAGAACTGCTGGAAGTCGCATCTGGTGGATACTTCAAAGCCGCAGTTCATCGCGTAATCAGCCCCGCTGCCGGACGGAATAGGCTCTCTGCTGCGTTCTTTCTTGGTGCACAACTTGATGCCACGATGCCGACTTTCTCCTTACCAGACCCTCTCGCAGGCACCAGCAGCGGTATCACTCAGGACCCCGAAAATCCTTTGTTTTCCCAAATCGGACAAAACACCCTCAAAGGTCGCCTGCGTTCTCATCCCGATGTCGCTGCGCGCCATTACAACGATCTTTTCACTGCCGCTCCATCGAAAGATTTGCACCATGCATAAACGTTTCACGAATGCTCGCGCCCAAGGGAGCAATACTCTTCTCGATCGTCGGAAGCTTCTGATGATTTTAGCTGCCACGCCTATAGTTGTGTCATCAGCAAGAGCAGAATCAAAGCCTGTTCGGATTGGGATACTTTCGGGAGAAGACGAAGATATCTGGCACATCGTTCAGGACAATGCCCATGCTGACGGCCTGACGATTGAAATCGTTACCTTTTCCGAGGGCAATCCAATCAATGCAGCACTAGCGGCGGGAGACCTTGACGCCAACGCGTTTCAGCATGGCCCATACTTAGAAGCCCAAAATGCGGCCCTCGGATCCCATATTGTCCCGGTTGGAAATACTTATTTCGCACCAATCGGCTTTTATTCAAAAAAATGGAAGACGCTTTCCTCACTTCCTGACGGCGCAACTATTGGAGTTCCCGCTGACCCAACAAACGAGGGGCGCGCATTGAAACTGCTTCAGTCTCTGGGATTACTTAAAATTTCGTCTGACGCAGGAAATATGCCAACCGTGCTTGATGTTTCTGAAAATCCGAAAAACCTGACAATCAAGGAGTTGGACGATCCGGTCCTGGCACGCTCCCTGGCTGATCTGGATGCAGGCGTCGTGATTACAGAATGGGCCTACAAAGCAGGCATTAACCTTACATCGGAACGGCTTGCGCGAGAAAGTATGGAGAACAATCCATATATCAATTTCATCGCCGTCAACCAACCAGATGCCCATGCCACGTGGGTTCTGCCCCTCGTGCGGGCTTTCCAGAAACCGAACGTCCGCGCAAAGCTACTGGAAGCCTATCATGGAGCAATCATACCATCATGGACATAGTGACCAGAAAACTTAAAATCGACGATTAATCCATGCTTGATTTTCGTCACCTACTTCCAATCATACTATACCATCAAAATCGAGGATTCACGATGAATGGTGCGCTGTATTACTGAGCTTACGATATGAATTATTTCCTCTTCTTTTAAAGAATGACTACAGCCGCTTAGCGATCCCAAAATACATCTGAGGATGCCCTGCCAATCAGGCAGGGCAAACAGCGCCAGCCAGCCTCACCAACCAGTGTCCGCGGCATCTAATGATTATGATGCAAAAATACTAATAATATTCCTCTTATCTCTTAAGATTTAATTCAGTCCAACATCAATACCAGCGAATACACCAAACCCATCTCCAACCAATTCAGCTGCTGCATCTCCATTCGTAGATGTGTAAACGGGGACGACCCCCATTGCGTAATGCTTGTTAGCAAGGTTATGAAACTGGAGATAAACGCGGCGGCTTTTCTTTGGCCACAGATAGCCCACTGTATAGCTATAAATATGATATGGCGCAGTCCTTGCCCCGTTATCATAAGATGCGACGATTGAAGACGCGGCCTCAACATCAAATGTAGTATAAAATCCGTTCTTAAAGTCTGCGTGCAGTTCGCCCTGATAATAATGTTCTGGAACTCCGGGTAGGCGATTGTGACCGAAAACAGAATCATGGTTGTAATGAAAATCAGACCAAGTATAGGCTTGCATGTAAGTGATGGCATTCCCATTCCACTTAAACAGCGTACCGTTGATCCCTGCTTCGACGCCTTGATGTGTGGTGCGAGAAGCGTTTGTAAAGACCGCGCTGTTATAAAGCTGTGAATCTGCTGTCACTGCTGAAAGGAGCTCGTTATGGACGGCAGAATGATAGTAAGAGACGCTCCACCGCTGGCTCTTATACGTCCCTTCCGAGCCAATTTCGAAAGTGGTTGCAGTCTGTGGCTCCAGCTTCTGCCATCCCTCAGTCTGACCTTTGGCTAGACCTGATGTGTATTGCTTACCCGATAGAAACTGCCAGTCTTGGGCGGACTGAACGCTTCGACTGACATTGCCGTAAATACGTATATCAGGCGTGAATTGATAACGAAATCCGCCGCGCGGCGCGAAATTCAGTGGAGCCGTGCTGAAGTGGTTGCGAACGGGGTAGACTACCGACCCGGAACGGGGATCGTAACTCAAGCCCCCTCCTGCTGTAAGCCAAAAGTTTCTAAATACTTCAGTATTGTTGCTAACATGGAACACAGTGCTACTACCACCAAGTTTCTGCTTGGTGAGGAGTGTGCCTACCGGCACATTCGGATAGGCAGCTTGGCGACGAACAAGATTCATAAAATCGCTACCAGGTAGGTCGCCTGTCGCGTAAATACCGGCAGTTGTATCCGATTTATGACCAAATACTCTATCATTCCTTGAATATTTTATATTTCCGCTAAGGTAAAAATTGTTATAAATCGATGCAGTATTACCAAGCTGGTGATCCATTGGTGCATCAATGTAGGTAGCTCCAATTACGAGCCGAGAAGCATCGTCGATCCGGATGGTTGTCCGGTTACCAAAATACTTTGTTCCTGGTTCGATCGTATAAGTTCCCCAAGTATTATAAGGATATTGTGCCTGTTTTGGATTGTCTCTGACCTGTGCACGCGTCAGGTAATAGGGATTGCCTTCATACGTCTGACGGTAACGGAAGAAGAAACGTGTGTCGACCGAGTCATTAAAGCGATAACCATAGTTGAAATTGATACCGAACGAGGTGGCTTTCGTCTGATCCTGGTAGCCTGAACGATATGAGTTAGTAACGCTAACGTAATAGTCAGACTTGCCAATTACTTTCCCGGAAGAAAGCTGCTCTTTCAGGTATCCAAAGCTGCCCGCTTCAACACGTGCCTGATAGGTTTTTGCGTCATAGCCGGTAAAACTATGAAAGTTGATGAGGCCCCCCAGCTGAAGTGAGCCACTCTCAAGCCCGTTACCTCCACGCAGCACCTCCGTATACTGAATGCCTAAAGGCTCCATGAGTTCATTGAATGAGCCAATAGGCGTGGTTGCAGGCAAATCGTCAAACAGCACGATAACACCGGCACGCGTCGCGTTTGCACCAACCTGAAGCCCTGATCCACGAATGGATAAGCGGAGATCGTCCGAGCCAGCTGGAGCCTGTGCATACACTCCCGGCTGGTAACTCAATAAATCGGCCGACGTTGCATTACGCTGCTTGAGAACCATCGCAGAGTCAATGATATTGGTACCGCCTGGAACTGAGAGCAGACGGGCTCCTGCCCGTCGGATTGGAGACAGTCTGCGAGCTGTAACGTTCAGGTTTTCGACATCCTTTGCATTTGCTCCTCCCATATACATGCCGCCCATGTCGTCATCCTCAGCAGATACGGTTTTTGTCGTCCTAGCCTCCTCACGCGCCTTGCCTGAGGAGTCTGGTTTCAGAGACTTTTGCACTCCCGTCTTAGTAGGGAGGGAGTTCGTTACATGATGATGATGATGATGATGACCTGACATACTCATGGACTGCGCAAGGGCAGTGTCTATACTCTCCAAGGATACTGAACTCCAAAGGAGAGTCGTTAGTGACTTCGTCAGTAATTTCTTAATGAACAGAGAATTATTTTTATCTTGATAAGGCATGTTTTATCCTGTCTTTAGGTGGGTGTTTTTATTATTTTTACATTCGATGCACTCTACATCGGTCCGAATTCGGCATACTGAAATTAATAATATTCACCTAAAAAATTCCTCACCATGACCAAGAGCGACTAGGCTTTGTCGCCGTAAAGAAATAAATTCTGGGTCATCACGAAAGCGCGGAAAGGATAGATTATTTTCAAGATCAAGAATGATTTCTGCGGGCCGTGATGAAAACACAAGTATTCTGGTCGCTAACAATAAGGCTTCTTCCACATCGTGCGTCACCAGGACCGTTGTGAAGGTGTGGCGTCGCGCAAGCATCAGCAACTCTTCTTGCATGGTCATGCGCGTTAGTGAGTCCAGTTTTCCGAATGGTTCATCCAACAGCAGCACGCGAGGACGATTAACCAGCACACGGGCAAGAGCCACTCGTTGCGCCATGCCACCAGAAAGCTCATGGGGATATGCTGCCGCGAAATCAGACAGTCCCACCATTTGCAGAGCCTGCAATACACGCTCTTTCTCTTTGCCGATCCCCTGTGCTTCAAGTCCGTAGGCGACATTTTCCTTCACCGTTCGCCACGGCAATAGCAAAGGATCCTGGAACACCAGCAATCGGCTAGGGTCTGGTCCGACAACGCGTACGTAATCTACGCCAATCTCCCCTCTTTTCGGCATTTCCAGTCCGGCAATCAGGCGCAGCAGTGTCGATTTTCCACATCCACTCGGCCCCAGCAGCGCCAATGTTTCTCCACTCGGCACGTCAAAAGTCACATTGCCGAGAACTGGTAATACCTGCGCATCATTGTCAAAGGCGTGTGAGACCGATCGCACCTGAACTGATGCCCCGGGAAAATCCTTCGTTTCCGAGGTGTTAGGTTGCGCCGCCCTTACCACTCGACTGTTTCCCGGTTCCAGCGCAGCAGACGGCGGCGTATTGCAAATAGTACCATTGTTACGCTCGAAAACAGGACCGACATCACGGCGAGAGCCGCGTAGAGATTAGCATAAGCTGCCCATCCCTGAGCCCATTGCAGGTACCAGCCCAGTCCGGCTTTTGCCCCTAACATCTCCGCTACAATCAGAACGATAAATGAAGCACCGAGCCCCATAAACAGACCAACGAAAACATTCGGCAAGGCTGCAGGAATTACAATTGTGCGAATGAGGAAGCCTTCCGATGCCCCTAGCGTCCGTCCTACATCGTACAAACGGGAGTCAACAAGTGCCACGCCTGATGCCGTCAGCACTGCAACCGGAAATGCCGTCGCCAACGCAATCAGAAAAACGCTTGCGGCCGTAATGGTCGGAAATATGAATAATGCGATTGGTAACCATGCAATGGACGGCAACGGTCCAAGCAAACGAATAATTGGATGCCCCCAGTATCTTGCCTCTGGCGACCATCCCATCGCAACTCCGACCAGAAATCCCGTTAATGATCCCAATCCAAACCCAGGAATAAGGAGCAACAACGAATGGACCACACTTTGTGCCAAACGTTCGGAATCTACCCTATAGACATCCAGTATTGCCTGAGGTGACGGAAAGAAAGGTAGAGGTAGCCACCCTGTCTTGGCGGTCATAACTTCCCATACCGCCACTGCCCCGCCTAATGCAGCAATCCGTCGTCCATGATGAGCCAAAGATGAGAAGCTGCTCATGTTGCCAAGCAGCACGGAGAAACCAGAGAAAATAATAATCATGATTTCACATGCTTCCAGCGACTGAGCCGCGGGAGTACGTACGTGGTTGGGGAATAATGCGGTTACCGAAAAAGCCGTTGCCCATGTGACAGCACTAATGACTCCTGGCCACCACAGACGAAAGACAGAATGTCCAGCAGTCGGTGCAACATTTTCGGCGGGGAACTGAGTTTTATCAAACATGCATCGGCTCCCCCTTGGTCACATCATCAACAATGTTCTGTGCGAATGCCTGTGGGTCGAGATCAGCACTCATGACGCCAATTGTTTTGAGTTGCGCCGCATAGAACGCCACTTCCGCCGCCAAGTCGTGTCCCACCGGATGCATGTGATGCGTCTGCATTCGCAAAACAGCAGCAATATCCTCTACAGGGGCCTTGATCGCTCCGTATTGTACAAAGGCCTTCGCTACCTCCATAGGATCGGCAACGCAGATTTCCGCTGCCTCTATCATGGCATCAATCATCGCCAGAACAGCCGAACGGTCTCGCCGCAACACCGTATTACTTGCTGCCACGACGCAACATACACGTCCCTGCCAAGGCGCAGCCAGGTTGGAAAGAATTTCCACCAAATCACCACCTGAACGTCGCTGCGCTGAATACATAAGAGGATCGGAATCCGCGTAAGCTTGAATATCCCCTCTCATTAACGCAGCCTCCAAGAGCGGCGCCGGATACACCTGCCACACCACGTCTTGTAGGGGATCAATTCCATTGCTTTTTAACAACAGTGCGAACGTGTTATATGCAAAACCTGTGGCATCCGCGATGCCGATAGTTTTGCCCCGGACGCTGGATATGTCTTTCGTTATCCCGGCGCGACGCGATCCAACCATGCGCATGCAGCCTCCGTGCGTGCCCGCCACCAGCTTCAGGTCAAACCCCTGCTCCAGCGGCCGCATAAACTGCATGATCATTCCCGCACCCGCATCGACTTTTCCGGTCGCGACCGCCTCCAGCAAGCTCGGCGTATCAGTCCAGTTCGTAAACTCGACCTTCAAACCGCGATCGCGATAAAGTCCGGTTTGTTCAGCCAGAATCATCGGGGCAACGCATGGTGCATTGACCGGGAGTGATAACCTGATGATACGCAGTCCATCCGCGGTGCGCGGCAGAGGATGAGCACCCGAATGCCGGGCTGCCAGGAGCGTTCCCCCGACGACACTAGCCAATCCTCCCAGGACCATAGCTCGGCGTCCCCATCGTGTATTTTGTTCGGGCGGTATCGGCTCGCGAATATCGTTGGACACTGGATTGGTCGGAGATCTGGACATGACGCGCCTTAGCTCCAAGGATGTAATGGCGGTCGGCGACCATTCAGGTAGTAGTCGCCAACAATTGCGTATTTCCACCTGACCGGATCATGCAGTGTGTGAACACGTGCATTCCGCCAAAATCGGTCGAGGCCCAAGGCGCGATTTGTAGAGGCAGTTCCAGCCAGTTCGAACAGACGATTTGTACTTTCGATGGCGATTTCCGTCGTCAGGATCTTAGCCTTTGCGGTAGCTATTTGAGCTGCAGCTACGGAATCTACGCTATTTTCATTTATGGCCTCATCAATTGCCCGTCCGGCTATGTCCAGAAGCGCCTTTGCGGCGCTCAATCGAACATGCAAGCCACCGAAAGCATGGATCGTATAAGGATCATCACTCGCCTTTTCGGCAGGGCTGTCGACCCAGCTTCGTGTGCGTGTACGAACAAAATTCTCAGTTGCTGCAATTGCTGCTTCCGCTATCCCTGCGTCGATCGCCGCTTGAATAAATTGCGAGATCGCACTGTCTGGCGTAGGCTTTTCGGGAAGATAGGCCTTCCACGCAGCAATAACTCTTTGCTCGGGTATCCGTACATTCTCGATCAAGACTTTACCGCTGCCTGTGCCACGCTGGCCGAAAGCTGCCCAGTCATTGATGACAGTCAGTCCGGGAGCGGTACGATCGGCTATGGTAAGCCAGCCTCGTCCTTCGTCATCCAACGCTACGATCTGAACCAGATCGGCGGCAATAGCCCCGCTCGCGTAGTGCTTTACGCCGTTAACGATTACGTCTTGCCCTTCTCTCACGAAAGTAGTTTTCAATTCCGAGACAGTTCGTGTACCAATTTCGGAGAACGCGTTTCCAAAGCGCTTTCCCCTCAGAATTTCGGCGAACAGATCTGCCTTTTGTTCATCAGTGCCGGCAGAACGGATGACTGCCACTGTAGCAAGATGGTTCTGCGTCAACTGTCCTATCGACGAATCTGCCGCCGAAATTACCTGGATAACGTTGCCGACTGTCACGTAGGATACTTCTGCTCCCCCGTAAGCGCGCGGAACGGTCATTCCCCAGAGGCCGGACGTGGAATAGATATCTAGTTCGGCCGCAGGAAACAAATCTTTACGATCGCGCTCCACGGCCCCCTCCCCAAGGCGAGTTGCGATATCCCGAGCGACTGCAACCGCCTCGGCATCATCGTGGATTACGTTTGCTACCGGTCTGACAGATGGCGGCGGAACAATGCCTCCATCGCCTATAACAAGAGATATGCTCATTAATTGTAATCCGTGTGGTATTACTTATGCGAAGAAATCAGAACGCTAGGGATTTTTGTCCCGCGTTACGGCGAATCAGGGCGCTATGCGGCGCATGAATGCGCCCACACAATGCATCCCGATGACATCGCTCCAGTGGATTACCCATGTTCAGCCCTGTATTTCCCGCGAGCGAGAGCAATTGTAGTGTTAGCTCCGCCGCGCCATCGATTACTTTTGTTTTGATGACCGCAGCCTCACGATCGGCGTCCTCTATCTGGCCAGCAGCAATATGAGTGGCATAGAGCTCAAGTAACATCTGGTTTTCATCCAGCGCCAAAGCGACGTTTCCGATGGCCTCCTGTACCGAAGAGAGTGTTGCCAAAGGTCGACCAAGATTTGACGGCACGCGTGTTTGTAGAAAATTCAACGTCCAATAAAAGCCTGCCCGTACAATCCCATCATATAATGCGCCTAAGAGGCCGGTATTCCACCGCATCATGTTCGTCAGTACCGGATGTGGTTCGGTGCCTTCAACAAGGGTTATAACGTTATTTGTCGGTACGACGACGTTGCACAACTCAACCTCGTGACTATGGGTTCCCCGCATACCGCTATGATTCCAGTTGCGGTGTACACTCACCCCCTCAGCTTGCGCAGGCACCAAGAACAATCCAACACGTGGCGTCGTCTCGTCAGTGCGCGCTCTGACCAGCAGCCATGTCAGTGCTGGGATACCAGTGACATAAGCTTTACGACCGCTGATGCGCCAGCCGTCCCCACGTGTCGCAACAGCCACAGTTTCGGGTAAACCACCATAAGAGGCAGAACCCAAATCTGGTTCTGCCAAAGCGGCATTAATCAAGCCTGGCTGACAGAGATTTTCTTGCTCAAGACGAGCCGCCATTGGCTCTGGCCATCCTGATCGATCTGCGATCGTAGCGTGTATCATATAATGATTCAGAATAATCAACGCGCTAGAGGCATCCCCCTGCGCCAGCATTCCAACAATTGTCTGCGCCTCCGAAAGAGACCCGCCTAACCCCGTCGATATCGTTCGGCTGGGAAGTGTAATCAGGCCTGAAGCGATGAAGTCAGAAATATTCTCAAACGGAAATTTACCATCTCGATCACATGCTGCCGCGCGACTTGCAAAAATATGGCGTAATGACGTTGCCTTTGCGAAGACATCTGCCTTTGCCTTAATGCTTTGTTTCGTTGTTGAAATACGAGGCACAGGAATTGAAAGCATACAAATACTCGCCGCACAATGTACTATTATCTGTAGTTATTGTTTGTATTTTATATGATAAAAATAATTATTCTTTCATAAATATATCTCATATATACGTTTAACTATACAAACAACTATTATGAATAGTTAATATAAAACTCAATAAATCATTCCTATTTTATCTCTTAAGAACTCTTCTTTTGCGTTGGAGGTGGAGTGTTCAAACTGGACTTGCTAAGGTTTTATGCCGATTACCTGGGCGTTTTGAGCTCGCATCGGGAGACATACGAGACCAAAGCGGTGACGCACACAGAAGAATTTTGCCAAGAACCGGTCCTAATTCCGATTATCGGACATCGGGTGTCGAAGTACAAAAAAGAGCTGCAAAGGTTTTTCCGATGTGTTTGCTGCGGGTGTTCGTCCACCGATAAAAACGCCCCCCGGGAAAAGACCATCCGATCATCTCTGCCTCTTTAATAAGAATAAGAAGCATTTCAATTCATACACGTCTGCAACCATCTTTAGGTGCCGCTGTCGGCAAAAGATGAGCGATAGCTACCATTAAATCACGCGCCAGGAGCCGGGCGCAACGCGGCAGTCACCGTCGAACAGTGTTCCACCGTGGGGCGCCAGTTCCGCCTCGACCAACTCAATGACGGGATGGACATCGCCATTCGTGAATAGTGTTTGGAAAGCCTTGTCGAATCTGTCCGCCAGCCCGGCATCTGTTTCTCGGAGCATGCGCGGCGCCCATTTTCCCGTACCATTCCAGCGTCCCCGACCGCGCAATGCGAGCTCTACAAGTCTGGGATGGAGCGAGGCACCGATCGCTATCACCTCCTGCAAAGTTCGATTGCCGCGAAGGTCATCGACTGCATCTGTTAATTCATAGCGCAGCGCATTCAAACCTGTGGACGATAAAGGAGGCGGCCCCTTTGCCAAAAGATCTGACATCTCTCTGCGCAGTGCCACGGCTTTGTCATGCTCTCGACCGATAATTTGGCCTTCTGCAATCATATTCAGAATACTGGGGCGACCTCGTGACATGTCGTCTTTGACGAACCAAGCCAACGTTTCGCGATCATGAACGAAAGCCTCGATGGGCATGTCTCCTACGACGAAGCTCTCTCGGTATGCGGCTTCGAGATGATCGTAGATGACAACGAGATCTATATCAGAAAGATAAGTACCTTCACCGCGCATGATCGAGCCCGCGACATAAGCGAAGGACGCCGCCTCATAGCGTGCCTGGAACACGCTTGTTGCTGTCGCGAGGGCTTCAGCCGGACTAGAAGAGTAACAGTCTGCCATGCGGAAGATCTTCGACGAGGTTCAGTAGGTAAGCAATAGAAAATAAATGACTGTTCTGTAGACGACACCGGTCAGACGATTGTCGTCGAACGCGTATTCGACTAAACAGGTAGAGAACGCTACGGATTAGCTTAGGGAGGGAGGACACATGACTGCATTTCGCCATTACCTCCACCGCCGTGGCCCTGTTTCTGCCCTGCGATAATTATTCGCAGGGCGGCCCCGCCTGACGCTGATTGCTTCGTGCCGGACTGCCCTTGATGCATCCGCTGACCCTTTGTGGGGTCAGTGCCTCAACAGGCTTGTTCATCATGACACTCGTTACCTTGCGCGACCTCGGTGTCGCGTCTCCGCGCACGCTGTTTCAAAATCTCAACCTTTCGCTCTGTTCTGATCAGCGGAGCCAGTAACGGAGGCGGCAAATCAACCCTGCTGCGCTGCGTCGCAGGTGGAGGGATCGAAGAACCCTTGATTGATGTGCTTGGCCGGTAATTTCTGGGTTTTGGCGATTTGATTGACGGTTTTTGCGATGGCGTCCAGTCTGCGTTTTGAGCAGATTGGGAGTTGTCTCTCGCTGGATGGCTATGCGCTCGCGTTCAATCTTTCGAGGAAGAGGAGGCGGCGCATATTGTAGACGATATTGGCGAGCCCGATCCTCATGGTGGCTCGACTGATACCGACAGTCCGGACAAACAGCCCTTTCTGGGTTTTGGCGATTTGATTGACGGTTTTTGCGATGGCGTCCAGTCTGCGTTTTGAGCAGATTGGGAGTTGTCTCTCGCTGGATGGCTATGCGCTCGCGTTCAATCTTTCGAGGAAGAGGAGGCGGCGCATATTGTAGACGATATTGGCGAGCCCGATCCTCATGGTGGCTCGACTGATACCGACAGTCCGGACAAACAGCCCCGTCTGTGACTTCTGATCGGCAAAGACATGCTCGACACGCGACCGGATAACGGACTTTCCGGCGTTGGATTTCTGGATATGCCTGGGCATAGGCTTGAGATGCGGCTTTTTCCTGTGAACCTTCGAGACAAAGCCCTGCTCCTCCATGAAGTCCTCATTCGCTTTTGAGCGATAGGCCGTGTCAGCCCAGACCGTTGAGGCCGTATTGGTTTTATCCAGCAGCCCCTCTCTCAATCGCGCGCCATCACTGGCGGCGGCATGCGTTGTTTTCCATTTCCGGATGAACCGGTATTTCCGATCGATGGAAACATGCGATTTATAGCCAAAGAACGGGATGGCGAGATCGCTGGAGGGCATGGTTCCATCATCCTGCCGCTTCGCCTTCGTGAACTTCAGTGTCCAGCGCGCATGACGATCCTTGTGCGACAGCTTTGCGGGTTTGTCCTGCCAGTCTTCAGGAATACGGCCTGCTCGCAGATCCGCTTTCTCTGCATTGGTGTTCCGCTGCTTCGGAGCCGCTACCAGCGTGGCATCCAGGATCTGGCCTGACATCGGCAAATACCCGGCGTTACGCAGGGTCGCATCAAAGCGGTTGAAC
>NZ_JACRVZ010000014.1:0-22011 GCF_018812145.1 Gluconobacter sp. P5E10
CACAAATGGCGGTCGTCCGCCCTTGCTTCCATCGGAATACGCCAGGGCCTTGTCCAGATCAGGACGGAACGCTTCAAAATCCACAGTCCGGGAAAACGCTTCGAGCTGATCGCCAAGCCCACTCAGCCGGGCAAGACGCTCTTCAACATCAAAGAAACCAGACTGCTTCATATCGCCATTCCCTCAATCAACGCAGAAGAAATAGAATCATACAGAAGACCTCAAAACCAGGGGGTTTTTAGAACCCTCCACCTGTGACTACAATAAACCACTTCTCAATGAAAAAGTCTTTCCACAAAGGGGAAGTTATAAAAAATTACCTGTTTCCAGATATTAAATAAATAATTCTATTTGAGATATTCCTATCTAAATTAAAAATATCTTCTTTATAAGAACTTGGTTTGGAAATATTTTTTTCTACAAGGCGATCGTGATAATTGCCCATTTCTCCGTTGATATCAGCAAGATAGAGCGAGATTTTATCGAGATAATCGCTAGAATGAAGAACCCGGAATGTATCATTGAAAGCAACACGACGGCTGATGATCTTTCTCAAATCATGAAAGTCATGTGCGGTAATTTTTTCCTTTCTAACGATACTGTCGATTTTCGCGTTTTCCCTTTGATGGTAAGCAATCATATTTTTGTTGCTGTCCGGTAGAAAGCTTCGCATCTGAAATCGAACAAGTGCATAGAACGCTGGAAGTATTGTCAGGAATAAAATCGTCCCGAAAATTCTGGTTCGTGCTATTTGCCGATTTTTAAAGGCATCCTGCATATGCCCCATTAAACTGGTGACTAAATTGAGAGACCACGGATACCGATGGCGTCGATCAAAATTTGCACATGCAAAGCGCAGATGTTTGAAGCGTGCGCGTACATATTTGAAATGCTGGCGCTGTTCAACAGACTCTATACCACCTTTTAAAAGGATATTGAGCACCAGAAAACGAAAGCGCTTTACGTCAACCCCGTCGTTTAAAAGTTGCCAGCAAATCCTGTATCCCGAAACACTCAAGTCTTCTGGATATTGAAAATAATCCCCATCGGGATACTTGGCCCCCGGGGAAGGAATATCGTCCTCCAGAATATTTTGAAACAATCGATCCAAAAAAATGTGATCATAAGGGGGATTTTTGAGATTAATCATAAGAAATTTTTCTTATACGTGACTGTGTGACGTGGGAATCTTCTGCCGCTGCCGAAAGCCCATTATTGCAAACGCAGCACAGAAAAGATGCAGGCTACAAATTCCGATTACATACGCCCATGCTGCGCCCCGAAGGCCAGAATGCGGCAACAGAAAAACGAGAAGGATGAGGTAGAGAAGAACCGATACAATTTGAGAGAGCAGAACTTTATGGGCGCGGCCAGCCATATATAGCAGGGATTCCAAGGGGAATGCGCCCATAGAAATGATCAGTGCCGGCGCCATAATCATCATGACATCTGCTGCGCTGCGATAGTGATGGCCAAATAGTCCGATCAAAGGGCGTCCTCCCAACCACACGATACATGTCAGGGCCGCACCAATGGCTGCGGATAATCCGCCTGTTTTAAGGGCCAGGCGCCAGGGATGTGTACTGCCCGGATCCAATCGCATAATTTCCGGATAGAACCCTTTCTCCAGAAAACGTGCCGGTTTGACAGCGGACTCTAGAAGGGTTGTTGCAATCTTGTAACGTCCAGCCTGTACTGCCCCCAGAAAATCACCAACAATCAGGTTCCCGACGGGTGACCAGCAGGCATCAAGAGTCGTATTCAGGTTGGTCAGCCAGACAAATTTCCAGACACCGGGAAGTCTTTTTGGGGCTTGCAAAAGGCTTGGCCTCAACGCGTTTATTATATTTTTTCTACGGAGTTCGCGGACGGACAGTCCCCATAAAACCAGATCTCCGATCAGATCAGCCATATACCATGTGATCAGAAAAGAGACGAACGCTCCTCCTGTCACCCAGCTGATCAGTGCCCCCAGCCCTCTCAGGGCTGGCGTAATAATCTGTTGTCTGGAAATCAGGTCAAATCGATCAAACAGTCTTAGAATTCCCGTCGGAGCCGCAGCCGTCATGGTCGGTATAAGGGTGCAATAGAATATCGCATCAAAGCGATACGCTGGCTCGATACCGCAAAACTGTCCAAAGAAGACCAAAGCAATAACGCCCGTCAGCGCGCCAAGAAAACCTGAGGCCATATCAAGCGCAATGGCAAACCGGATCGCGTCCTGTGGGGGCGCTTCATCCCCCAGCTCGAGCGGGCGCGCTCCAAATTTCAGGATCATTTGCCAGCTTTGGAATTTTGTAAGTGCGCCTACACCAATTGCAAAGGTGTGGATCAGTGTCAGCGTTCCAAACTGAGCCGGTGTTAAGGTCCGACTGGCGCAGATCAGCGCGCACAAACTGATGAGCGCCCCTAGAATTTTCGCAGTACCCAGTGATCCCGCATTTTTAAGAATGCTCCGAAACACCTGATCAGAATTTTTGAAAATCATGAGGATTGGACAGTATATCCTGTCTCTATATGCGAAAAATGACTTGCGAAAAACGGCTGTATTTCGTGCACGACCTGCGTCCAGACGGTCTGAAATGGGGCAGAGGCATCAATACTGACCATCCGGGCTCCACCAAATCTTAGCTGTTTCATGATTTCGGATTTGATCTGCAGAAGCTCTAGATCGTGATCCGGTTTCCGCTGATGAGCAATCTGCGGTGAGACATCCAGATGGATAATCAGGTCAGGATGGTGCTCCGCCATTCGCCGGTACAGGCTTGCCTCAGATTTCCTGAGCCATGCGACAAAGAAATTGCCTGGCTGTGCGGCAGACAGCCCAGGCCCGTCACATGTTCCGGCAATTTCAGCTTGTGGATAGCGATCCGTCACAACAGTCAGGCCAGCACGGAGCGCATTTTGCATCTTCAGGTGATTAAAGTAACGCTTTAGCGAGAAGGCATAAACAACAAGCGCTGTCAGGGAGCCGGGGATTTTTTCTCCATGTGTCCGTGTTGTTTTGGCTTTTTTACTGAGTTTTTTTTCCAGCATGTGACCGATGACAGGCAATTGCCCGATACGGCGTCCTAAATCTCCGGATCCAAGGCCCAGATAAACATAGGTTGTTGGACGATCCTGGGCCAGTTCGACGCTGAGCCGGGACGTTAATGTCGTTTTTCCACTGCCATCAGAGCCAACAAAAGCAATCAGTTTCCCGCGATATCGAGGAATACGCAGAATATTTTTTGCTGGAACCTGTAGGGAGGCCGGATGACGAGAACAATCTGTAAGGACGGTCATAACGCCGATATCCTGTGTTCAGGTGATGCTTTCGGAAGGATCGGGGCGATTGCGATTTTTGCCTGCTCAAGAATGCTTTCCAGAGGATCTGCGGAATTGAGGTCCAGCACTGGTGAGCCTGGAAATATCAGGCGGGGAACATCGTTGATTTTTCGTTCCAGAGAAGCTGGACGGTGATCGGGTTTGCGGATCAGGGCTGTCGGGAGATCAACATGCAGGCGAATGACCAGATCCGGAGGATAGTCTGCCATCCAGTCATAGATCTTCTGCTCAATTCGGGTTAGCCAACGAGCCATCCAACTCCGAGGCTGACGGGCCACAAGTCCCGGCCCATCCATGGGCCCCGGAATACTGGCCTGTGGATAGCGATCTGTCACAATGGCATAGCCTCGGATACGCCAGAAACGCATTTTCAAAAAGCGGGCTAGGCGACGCATGGAGAGCGTAAAAATGACGATGGATGTGAAGGCTCCAGAGCCTTTCTCTGTCCGGACAGAAGACGACTTTCGCACAATTTTCTGATCCACCCATTTTCCCAAAACTGGAATTCTGGCAATCCAGCGCCCCAAGTTTCCAGTCTGTTTTCCAAGGTGGCAAAGGCGGGTTGGATATTGTTCAGACATCCATGCCAGCAGCGCGGAACCGACCGTCGATTTTCCGCTCCCATCTGCGCCTACGACCGCAATTAATGGAGCAGCAGGGCGCACTGGAAACTGTCGGCTACCGAACACCATGAGCAGAATGTATCCTTGTAAGGAGCGGAAAACGGTCTCAAGTCGATTCCGGAAACTGGGTAGTTTATGGCAAATTGTAATATGAATTTCAAGACTCATGACCGAACCGTTCGGTTTTTTCGATCTTGCAAAAACAGCCTCTCAGGATCCGCTGAGATACTCCTGCTTTGAAAACAGTCTTGCGTAAGACGGGGAAATATTTTCCGCAGCTTCAAATTTTTCGATAGTCGACAGCTTCCAGATTTTAATTTTTCCATTTCCAATGGACCCGGCAGGTTTTGGAAATGCCTCGTGACTCTCCATATATTTTTCAAGCTTTGTAAGTGACCACGCCCATCGTCTTATTAAGTCAGATTTCGTGAGGTATTCGGGTGAAGGCGTTGAGATCTTGTCCATAAGATTACTCCGTGAAAGCACGCGCCAGAGCGTTCTGCTTCCCTATTTCGACCGGCAGCCGCGTATCTGTGAGCTGGCGCCCCTGCCAGCCAGCCCCCATGGCTGTATAAAGTGCAATAGCATCGCGCAGACGCGCCGTGCGCCCGACAACGGCCTGATCCTGTGCGGTCAGAGCCGTCTGCTCCGTGGTCAGGACATTCAGATACCCTGTCAGACCAGCCCCAAACAGCTTCTGAGCCCTGTCACGGGCCAGACCGGAATCCCTGGCAGCGTCTTCAAGCTGGCTGACCAGTTCATCGTCATGCCGCCAGTCGCCCAGTGCGTCTTCAACGTCCTCGAACGCCTTGAGCACTGTCTTGCGATAGACCAACCGGCTGGCTTCTGCTTCTGCACGAGACTGAGCAATTTGCGCCGTGTAACGACCGCCGTGAATAACCGGGAGTGTGGCCATCATCATGAAGCTCCAGGCCATACCGCCCATCTGGAACGCCTGATAAGCCGCCGAGGCATTCGGGTTGAACGTCAGCGGGATCATGAACTTTGGATAGAGGTTCGCGACCGCTACACCCACCTGTGCGGTATCAGCAGCATAATGAGCCTCTGCCGCACGAATATCCGGACGATTGGCCAGAACAATCGACGGCAGGGACGCAGGAAATGTCGGAACCGTTGGCAGCGGTTTGCGAACATCCAGCTCCTCTTCCAGCTTGCCGGGCATTTCACCCAGAAGCACGGAAATGGCATGGATCAGTCGCTCTTCCTGAGAATGAAGAGGGGCAAGACGCGAGCGTTCGAGATGCTCTTCGGTCTGCGCCTGTGCCACAGCCAGTGTATTGCCGAGACCGTGCGTGTACAGTTTTTCCGTCAATTCCCGCGAGCGCTGTGCCACATCGATGCTGTGCTCCGTAACGGCCAACCGCTCCTGCACGCCACGGAGTGACACATAATCCGACGCCAGTTCAGACAGCAGCGAAACCAGAATGGCGCGACGGTTTTCAATGGACTCTTCAACCAGCCGCTTGCGCTCTTCCACCTGACGGGAAATATGCCCGAACAGGTCAATTTCCCAGCTTGCACGCGCACCATAGGTTAAAATCGAGGCGCCCGGTCTATTGACCGGATTACCGTTGGCATCCAGAGATCCCGGACGGACCGGCCAGTTATCGACATTGATGGAGTGACGGTCATCGCCACCGCCCATAGCTGCATCAAGCTGCGGATACCACGCTGCCTGAGCCTGCCGACGGACAGCGCGCTCGGACACGATATGCTGGGACGCAATCTGAAGGTCGTAGTTCCCTTTGATAGCCTGCTCGACCAGTTCGTTCAGCATGGGATCGTGGAATTGCGCCCACCAGTCCTTCATGTCCGCTTCCGTGCGGGCAATCTCAGCTGCCGTCACTGAATGGGGCTGCTCTACGAAAGAGTCAGGCACCTTGATCCTGTCTGGCTTGAAATTCGGTCCGACGGTGCAGGCCGTCAGCGACAGACAGGTGCTAAGCGCGAGGGTAAGGAGTTTGCGGGACATGATCAAAGATGATTCTGCAGCCAGGTGGTCAGCTTGCCACGGGCGCCAGGCGTTTCGCGGCCGATCGTGACAGTCGCGGTCATACCGGCCGCGAGAGTGATTTCTGGTGGAACGTTATCCAGTTCCAGACGAACCGGAATACGCTGCGCAAGACGGACCCATGTGAAAATCGGGTTCACGTCTGGCAGACCAAGACGGTTTGACACGCCATTACGGTCATTAATACCACGACCAATACTGACGACGTGGGCAGGCAGGATCTGCTTGTATCCCATCAGCTTCACACGGGCTTCGTCACCGACATGCACGCCATGCATCTTGGTTTCTTCAAAGTATCCGTTGATCCAGTAACTGTGCGCGTCAATGACAGCCAGACCGGGCTGACCAGCATGAGCATAATCACCAACCCGAAGATTCAGGTTGGTAATGTAACCGTCAACCGGTGAATAAACCGTCGAACGTTGAAGATTGAGCACGGCCGTATTCAATTCGGCCTTCGCTGCATTCACCTTGGCGCGCTGTGTCTCAACATTTGAGTTGAAGTCTTCCTGCTCTTCCGCAGAAACAATGCCACCCAGTCCCATACGGCGCTTGGCGTCCGAAGAGCGGAGCTTCAGATCTTCGTCTGCGCCTGCAAGACGGGCGCGGGCCGCGTCGATATCAAGGCGGAAGCGGACGGGATCGAGAACGAAAAGCGGATCACCGCGATGGACAAACTGGTTATCCACGACGGGGACGGAAACAACGGTTCCGGAAACTTCAGGGGCTGCATCTACGACGTACACACGGACCCGACCATCGCGCGTCCATGGTGCGAGAACGTAAATGTCCCACATGGTCCGACCGAGGCCAATGGCCATCGCCAGGACAATCAGAGTCAGCAGAACGCGGATCACACTGCGGGTCCAGTTCATAGCCGACCCCTCCTAGACGTAAAGGATGAGTAGACAGAGAACACAGACATAGAGCGCTATTTCAAAGAGGGCGACGTGCCAGAACCAGGTCAGAGCACCGGTCCGCCACAGAATGCTTCTCAACAGCAATGTCACGAACACTGCTGCAACGGCGTAAATTGAGAGGGGTGCGACAAAGACGCCGAAGAGATTGACTTCCGTAAGCATTAGCTCCCCCTTTCCATCGATGAAATATTGCCAGCGTGTTGGTTCACGTCTCACTCATCACACGTCAGCCCCACCAGAACGCCTGAGCCGACAAGATTAAAAAATTTTCCAAACTTGCCCAAAACAAGCTGAAATCTATTTCCTTGGCTTCGTTTGTCATATAAAAAGGTTACATGTCAACAGATGATATGGACTCGGAAATGTCGAAATCTTTTACGGCCGCCTGCCTGGACCAGACGCGCTACCATGATATTTCCTTGACGTTCCACGTCATGCGTCTGGCGACCTTATGGCGCACGCATCTTGACCGGGTTTTGCGACCCAATGGCCTGACGCTGGCGACCATGCGTCCCATGGCCTATCTGATGATCTCGAAAACGCCGCTGACGCAAAGCGATCTCGCTTCTTTGATTGGGGTCGATCGATCCGCTCTGGTCCGTCTGCTTGATGTTCTGGAAGGAGAGGGTCTGGTTATTCGCCAGACGGACACGCAGGACCGACGCCTTAAGATGGTTCTTCTGACCTCTGAGGGTAGGAAACAGTGCAGGCTTTTTCATCGCCTGGCTGCTGACCTGGAAGCAGAACTGACAACCGGATTGTCCATGAGCCAGAAGCTGACCCTGACAAAAGATCTGGATATGATGGAAGCGCTTCTCTCTACTGATCATGGCGCGTCTGTATGACGACCATCGTTCGGAAGAGGCTTTGGTCTCCACAATCATTCTGGTTTTCAGAAGCACGATGGAGCGGGTTTTTAAAAACCATTGCTTTTGCCGTTCGTGTCTGTCTGTCAGTCGGCTTGGCTTTACTGGTAGCATTTGTTGTACAGTTGGACTCTCCGATGAGCACTGTGACAACTGTGGTGATTGTCGCACATCCCATGGTTGGTGCACTCGTTTCCAAAAGCCTTTGGCGCGTTTTGGGAACAGTGTTCGGAGCGGGCTTGAGTGTGGCCATTATGGGCTGTTTTGTTCAGTCCGCCTGGCTTTATTTCGTGGCCTTGGCTCTCATCGTTGGATTAGCCTGCATGACCGCCAGTCTTCTGAGACTGTATCGGGCTTATGCCGCTGTTCTGACGGGATATACAATCATCATTGTCGCATTTTCGTCATTCTCTCATCCTGAGAGGGTGTTCATGTCTGCGATGATGAGATTATCTGACGTGGTCATCGGCGTAGTGAGTACGGCTGTTATTTTTTTGGCGACGTCTCCACGTCGAAGCCAACCCGTTCACAGGGCATTAAATGACGCTTTTCTGGCGGTTCTGGAACACGCAAAATCTTTTCATAGCAGTCTTACGGCTCTCTCTGTCGCTGACGGTTCAGATTTCAGAACGCTTCCTGTTGCACTCTATGATAGCCGTCAGGCCGTATTGAAGAAAATAACGGCACTGACGCCATTACTGGAATATGCAGCGTCAGATAATCCCGAAATCAAAGACCATCTTTCAAGCTATAAAATGGCGGTCAATCAAATGGCCGGTGTGATTGCGGGTTATCATCCTCACTGGAGCAACCTGCACCAACCCCATACCCGGTTTTACGAGATCCACGCCTACGCAACACGCATGCTAAAAAACGTGATCGACGGTATAAGAAATCCGTCATGGCGGAACGATCCGGAATCAATATTAAAAACACTCGACCAAGGTATTCAGTCTCTAGAGATATTTGAAGCAGAAGAAATGCTTACAGCCGCCAGCCTTGCGTCTGTGCATAATGTGAAAAATCTTTTGTTGGCATTACGTCGCATCATCGAGGAACTCACAGAGAAAAAAAATCGGGTTCCAATGCGCGTATCTCCTTATCTGGAATGGCCGACAGCGCTCCGTAATGGAGCAAGAGGCATCCTGATCACGCTGCTTGCGACATTCATCTGGTATGTAACAGCGTGGCCGAATGGTCCTATGATGATGATGTATGTCATTGCAGCATCCAGCCTGCTTTCTACGGTGCCCTCAGCATCGAAGGCTAGTATGGCTATGGCAATAGGAACTGTGCTGAGCATACCTGCGACATGGATCTATCATGTTTATGTTCTGCCACTTATTAGCGGATACTGCTTGCTCTGGCTGAGTTTAAGTTTTTTTCTTTTGCCGGGAATTTGGCTACAGTTTCATCCAAAATACAGCATTGGCGCTTTCGGATATGCTGTCTTTTTTGCAATACAGTCTCTCGTAACCAATGAAATGGTTTATGATGATATCGCCTTAACAAATACCTGGATGGCCATTATTTGTGGTGCCGTTCTTCTGGTGCTCGTATTTCGGGTTTTTCTTCCTCCAAATCATGAATCTGATGCCAACGCGATTATGAGATCACTACGCAGAAGTGTAAATTTGTTAGCGACATCGTCGTCTCATCATTTACCTTTTGCAGAACAGTGGCAGGGAGATCAAATCCAGAAACTATCGCGATTGGCATTGAAACTGTCATTCCTGAGCCAGAAAGACCGTGCTCGGGACGTCCTGGATCGCGCCTTTTCTTTAGTTTCGCTCGGTAAGCTCATTCTGGAATTACGTCAAAATGCAGAAAATCCGTTCGAGAAAAAAGCCGTACGGATGTTTCTACAAGATGCCATCATAAGACGTCAGGAAATAA
The DNA here is from genome assembly GCF_018812145.1 of Gluconobacter sp. P5E10. Taxonomy (NCBI): domain Bacteria; kingdom Pseudomonadati; phylum Pseudomonadota; class Alphaproteobacteria; order Acetobacterales; family Acetobacteraceae; genus Gluconobacter; species Gluconobacter sp. P5E10. The sequence goes on from NZ_JACRVZ010000014.1 coordinate 9,665, forward strand.
CCTACGAAGCTTTTGGAAATCGAACCCTGTCAAGTGGTATCGAACAAATACAGTTTATTTTAAAAAATCTTCAGGAGATATAACGTGTCTATCAAATACTGGAGCATTTTATCTTTTGCCTTGGTATCATCATCATGTTCAGCGCAGGTTCAAACGAATGAAAATCAATCTTTTTCGATAGCTGACAAAAATCATGACGGAAGAATTTCTTTCGACGAGTTTGAAATTTATGTTCGGGCTTATCTTCGTGAGAAAAGTAGCTTTGAAGCGTCCGGATTTTCTATGCTATCCCATTCAACGCAAGAGGCAGTGCTAAAAGACCATTTCGACAAAATGGACATCGGACATAAAGGTTATCTCCTTCCCAACGAATGGAAGAGATAGGAAAAATCCTCTGAAAACAAAAATTAGAGTTATTTACCATCCATTAATTTTCTACTAGGAAATATGGTAGTAATGGATGGTAAAAAATAGGGTATAAGGAAATTTTTCTATTAAAGATAATAGATATTCTTTCTATTTTTTTGTCATTCAGTATCCTGGTCGGTAGAGCTTGGCTTCAATCCAATCCACGATATCCTCGGGTTCAGGAACCTGAGCCAGGCCCGATTTGAAGATTTGACGGGCGACCTTGATGGCCGTGTTGATCTCTACACGCAGGACATCTTTTTGCGGCGGGAAAAGCAGACCGTGGGCCCGTTGCTCCGGTGTGACCTGTTCAGCGGTCGCTCTGGCGGCTTCAAGGAAGACCTCGTCGGTGATGCGTCTTGCCTGTGTTGCCCAGACAGCCAGTGCCACGGCGGGGAAGATATAAAAATTATTGGCCTGGCCGGGGGCTAGCGTCTTGCCATTCAAAGTAACATCATCGAACTGGACACCTGCAGCAAAGAGCGCGCGGCCGTCGGTCCAGCGATAGGCCTGTTCGGCAGTGCATTCCGCCTTGTCGGTGGGATTGGAAAGCGCGAAAATGACGGGCTTGTTGTTGATGCTTGCCATGGTGCGGACGACTTCTTCGGTGAAGCCACCCGCGTTGGTACTGACGCCGATCAGGACAGTAGGCTTAATAGATTTGACGGCTTCTGCAAGATCTTTCGTTGCTGCATGGGAGTGAGCGAACACTTTTTGCGAAGGATTAAGATCCTGCCGCGAGGGTTCGATCAGTCCGTTGATATCCATCATTGAGATACAGGCGCGGGCATCAGTTTCAGAAAGGCCTTCGTCCCGTAGCGCACTCACGATCATATTCGCGATACCGATCCCGGCAGACCCTGCACCGTAGAACAGGATACGCTGTTCTTTCAGCGCCTCATCCTTGATCGACAGGGCGGTGTCGAGACCCGCGATCGTAATGGCCGCAGTCCCCTGAATGTCGTCATTATAGCAAAGGATCTTGTCACGATATCGCGCCAATAGGCGGATGGCATCGTCTCCTTTCCAGTCCTCAAAATGCAGGCAGCAATGAGGATAAAGCTCTTGAATGGCTGCGACGAGTTCATCAACGAATGCGTCGAGTTCGTCTGACGATGGGGGCGCCTGCCGCAAACCGAGATAGAGTGGATCGTCAATCAATTCCTGATTGGTCGTACCGATATCCAGCAACATCGGCATCAGGCCCTGAGGTGGAATTGCGGCGCAGGCTGTATAGAGTTGCAGCTTACCCACCGGAATGCCCATGCCGTTGGCTCCAATATCTCCGAGCCCTAGAATGCGACCGCCGGAACTGACGCAGATAAAGCGCACATCTTTTTCGGGCCAGTTGGCGAGAATCTCTTTCACATGCCCTTTGTGACGCAACGAAAGATACAGACCTTGTGGTCTCTCAAAGAGACGATTGTACTGAAGGCAGGCATCGGCGATTGTCGGATCGTAAACAATCGGAAGAAAGCGTTTCGGATCGGACATCACAACCTTGAAGAACAGTGTTTCGTTACGCTGTGACAATCCATTCAGATGCAAAAAGCGCTCGAGATCGCTGCTCTTGCTGTCCAGCTGCCACAGGACGCGCTCCATCTGCCGATCAAGGGTTTCGACGGCGTCAGGCAGGAGGCCGAGCGTACCATTCTTGTGCCGCTCCTCATTCGTGAAGGCGGTTTCGCGGTTGTGAACCGCATCCAGAAGGGGAGGGAGTGAAGATGCAGTGCGATCGGACGTCATGTCTGTCTCCATTCATTGATGAACAGACAATGGATGTGCGTTGATGGTGCTGGTAGTCGCATAAAAGGCATTGTATCTGTGTATAAAACGCAAAGATGGCCCCTCAATGCACGATGACGCCGGTGACCTGAGATTTTTCGTACTCCTCGTTGAATCGGGAAATCTGACTGCCGTCGCACGTCATCTCAACGTTTCGGCTGGAGCTTCCAGTCGAAGACTGGCTCGGATGGAGGAGCGGCTTGGCGTACGGCTGGTCACAAGGACATCGAGGCGTTTCGACCTGACGGATGAAGGGCAGACTTTTTATGAGCGTGCTGCAGAGATCATGATTGATATTGAGGCAGCCGAAGCCGAGATCTCCGCCAATCAAAAGGAACTTCGTGGTGTTCTGAGGATTGGAGCACCACTTGAACTGGGACGTCGCCGTTTGGCTGATTTTGTCAGCGAATTCGCCGATCGTTTCCCGAAGCTGCGCGTCCATCTTCTTCTGTCGGATGAAGGGCTGGATGTTGTTAATAGTCGCCTTGACCTGGCCATTCGGATTGGCATGCCGAATGAAACGGGGGTTGTCGCGACAAAAATCATGAGCAGTGAACGAGTCATCTGCGCTGCTCCGGCCTATCTTGAGAAATTTGGCATGCCTGCCACTCCTGCCGAATTAAATCGGCATCGTTGTATTTGCCTGATGCGTGGGCATGAGCTGGGAATGCTCGACCGATGGCGGCTGTCTCGTGAAGGAGAAGATCAGGTCGTTGAGGTAACGCCGCATCTATCGACGACGAGCGGCGAAGTGGTGCATGATTGGGCACTCAAGGGTAAAGGCATCGTGTTCAAAGTCTTGTGGGACGTCGGCGACGACCTGCAATGCGGCAGGTTGGTCCGTCTTTTACCGGAGTACCAAGGGGAGACGATCGGATTGTTTGCAACGATGCCAAGTCGACGTAACGTGCCTCTGCGCGTTCGAACTTTTCTCGACAATTTAAGAGATTTTTTGGCGCACCGACCGTCATGGCATTAGTGAAAATAATTAATATGTATGATCGGATTTTTTGTAATTATTAATAGAAATTACAGCTAATACACTCAATATTATATTCTAATTATTTTTTCCTATAGCCAGAAGAATTTGATGGAAATTGGCGCTTGGTCCAGTCAATTCCGTTTCAAGGGTGGCAAGCGAGATGCTGGCTCGAGGTGAGGGGCCGGAGATGGGATGGAATGTTGCGCCATCAGCATGAATTTGTCGTAGGTAAGCCGGAACGACTGCTACACCCAGTCCCGCCGCAACCATTGGAATTGTTGCGGTGATCTGAGGGGCTGCTTGTCCGAAACGCGGAGTAAAGCCGCCTTGTTGACAGGCTGAGATAATAGCATCGTAGAAACCGGGGCCGAGTGAGCGATCAAAAATAAGAAATGGTTCTTTGGCGACGTCGATTAATTTGAGCGTGTGGCGCTTGGAAAGTGGATGGCCTTTTGGAATGGCGATCAGGGTTGGTTCATCAAAGAGAGGATGGAGTGCGATGTCCGGATCTGGCGCTGGCGGGCGTACAATGGCGAGATCTACCCGGCGCTCTCGTAAAGCCTCACAGAGAGCGGGGGTGTTACTCTCTTCGAGTGTGATTACAATATCGGGCCACTGCTCTCGAAATGCCCGTATGGCTTTAGGTATTAGAGGTAACAGCGCGACCGCTCCAGCCATCCCTATTCTAAGACGCCCTTGTTCGCCAAGAGATAATCCTTTGGCCAGAAGGTGAAATTGATGTTCAAGGCGCAGAATTGTCTGGGCTTTTTCAAAAAGCTGCTCCCCAAAATCCGTCAAGGTGGCCCCGCGTTTAGACCGGATAAAGAGTTGCACTCCTAGCTCTGTTTCTAGGGATTTGATCTGCTGACTGAGAGGAGGCTGCTCAATGTGAAGCGTCTCTGCGGCTTTTGTGAAGCTGCCATGCTCTGCGATGGCCACGAAATAGCGTAGGTGACGAAGGTCCATGTATCCATATGATATACATATGACAATCAGTCAAAATATATATTGGACGTTTAAAAGAGGGGCATCCATCTTAGGGGAAGAATTTTTGTTGGGGATCCTGTGTTATGACTTTCACTGTTGGACATTATCTCGCTGAGCGGCTGACACAAATCGGCTTGAAACACCATTTTGCTGTTGCTGGTGACTACAATCTGATTCTGCTTGATCAACTGATTGAGCATGGCGGTATGAAGCAGATCTATGACTGCAATGAGTTGAATTGCAGCTTTGCGGCAGAAGGTTATGCACGCGAAAATGGTGCTGCTGCTGCTGTCGTGACGTTTAGTGTCGGTGCAATTTCAGCAATGAATGGCCTGGGTGGGGCTTATGCTGAAAATCTTCCCGTCATTCTGATTTCTGGTGCGCCGAACTCTAATGATCATGGGTCGGGCCATGTCCTGCACCACACGATCGGCACGACAGACTATAATTATCAAATGGAGATGGTGAAGCACGTTACATGTGCGGCTGAGAGCATCACCTCGGCAGACACTGCACCTGCAAAAATCGATCACGTCATTCGGACCGCACTGCGCGAAAAAAAGCCCGCTTATCTAGAAATTGCTTGTAACGTTGCGAGCCAGCCTTGTGTGCGCCCAGGTCCGGTTTCGTCGCTTCTGTCTCACCTGAAGGCAGACGAAGTCAGCCTCAAAGCTGCGCTTGAAGAAAGTCTCGCGTTTCTTGAAAAATCCCAGAATGTTGTCATTCTTGTCGGGAGCAAGCTGCGCTCTTGTGAGGCACTGACTGAAACAGTGGCTCTTGCAGACAAGCTCGGTTGTGCCGTGACTGTTATGGCTGCGGCCAAGAGCTTCTTCTCTGAGGCGCATCCGGGTTTCCGCGGAGTGTATTGGGGGGAGGTCAGCAGCCCTGGCGTTGAACATGTCATTAAGAGCGCTGACGCTGTTATCACTCTGGCTCCGGTCTGGAATGATTATTCGACTGTCGGTTGGCGGGATTCCGTGCGTGGAGAGCGTGTGCTTGAAGTGGACCCGAGCCGGGTTACGGTGAATGGAAAGACTTTTGAAGGTTTCCGTTTGAAGGAATTCGTGGCTGTACTGACAGAGAAAGTCTCCAGTAAGCCTGCCTCGCTTGAGAAGCCTTATGCTCCTGTTACACTGTCAGTGGCTGATGGATCCGAACCTCTGACCAATGATGAAATGACCCGTCAGATCAATGCGTTGGTCGATGGAAACACGACATTATACGCTGAGACTGGTGACTCCTGGTTCAATGCAACGCGTATGCATCTGCCTGAGGGTGCCAAAGTTGAGTCGGAAATGCAGTGGGGGCATATCGGCTGGTCTGTGCCGTCCATTTTCGGTAATGCCCTGGCTGCTCCTGAGCGTCAGCATGTTCTGATGGTTGGTGATGGCTCGTTCCAGCTGACGGCACAGGAAGTGGCGCAGATGGTTCGCTATGAACTGCCGGTTATCATCTTCCTCATCAATAATTTTGGTTATGTTATTGAGATCAAAATTCATGATGGCCCCTATAATTATATCCAGAACTGGGACTATGCCGCTCTGATGCAGGTCTTCAATCAAGGTGTTCCGGGCGTAGAAAGTGGCAAATATGGACTGGGCCTGCACGCTACGACAGGTGAAGAACTGGCTGATGCCATTGAAAAGGCCAAGAAGAATACTCGTGGACCAACATTGATCGAATGTAAGCTGGATCAGACAGATTGCACCGAAACGCTCGTGCAGTGGGGCAAATTTGTTGCAGCCGCAAATTCCCGCAAGCCTGCCTGAAAATAAGTAATTTTATTTATGTATTTGCCTTCCTGATTTTAAAGGAAGGCAAATACATAAGTGCGCCTATAATAAATAACTAAGCGTTTTAAAATAAAAATTTATAACAAAAAATGCAGGAATTATCGTACATAGTTTATGCAGTTAAGTAATTCTATTTTTTGAAGTGAGTATCTCTCATGCGCATATCACGTTCTACCAACCCTCGGATCGGGAGGCGTGGGTTACTTTTGGGTATGTCGTCTCTCAGTGCCCTCTTTTGTGTTCAAGCAACTCGTGCTGCCACATTGAGTGGCGGTGCGTTGCGCTCCGGAGTGGTGCATCAGAAGTTCATGTCGGTCTCATCTCTTTTGGTGCCGCACAAGCTCAATGAAGCTATTGGAATGAGAACGGCGGATGCAATGATCGCGACTGTTCCTGATTTTCCTCAACATTTAGAGCAGCTAGCATCGTTCATTGAGGCTAAAAAGCCCGCTGATGTTGAAGAGCTTATGGAAGCTCTACCAGAGGTTTCTTTGAAAAATGCCGCTCAAAGCATAATTGAATCTTGGTATACTGGTGCAGTTCAGGGGGCATCCACTATTTCCGTCATTTCTTATGAAGAGGCTTTGATGTTCAAAGTCACGTCTGATGTAATGACGATACCCTCTTATGCTATTTCTGGGCCTAATGGCTGGACGGCGGACGCTCCGCCTCTTTCTCAACTTCCGATTTTTTGAGGCTGATATAGGAGCGCGCTGAAATGGTAAATGAGACAAAATATGATGTCGTCGTCGTCGGAACGGGCGTTGTTGGGTGTTTGATCGCTGAACAAGCTCTAGATGCTGGTTTGTCAGTGCTCATGTTGGAGGCTGGGCCCAGGGTTGATCGACAGACCATCGTAGAAAATTTTCGAAACCTTCCTCCGTCGTTGCGACATCATTGGGATGCGCCATTTCCTCCCCCACCATGGGCGCCAGTTCTCGAAACACGCACGCTTGGCGAAGAAAATGCTTATCTGGATCTGACAGGGCCTAATGCCACGGCTTACCAGCAAGGTTATGTTCGGTATGCTGGCGGGGCGACGTGGCATTGGGCTGGCATTTGTTGGCGGATGACCCCCGAGGATTTGAAATTAAAAAGCCTCTATGGGGTTGGGCGCGATTGGGCTTTTGATTATGCGACTTTAGAGCCGTATTATGCTCGTGCAGAATATGCTCTGGGCGTTTGCGGTCCAACGGATACTGCATTGCAATGGCCTCCAAAAGCGCCTCGTTCCCGGCCTTATCCCATGGGTCCGTTACCTTTGGGGCCAGGAGAGCAGCGCTTCACCGACGTTATGGCGCCACTTGGGTTGCGAAATTTGCCTGCACCGCAGGCACGCAATAGTGGTGTTAGCTATGATGGGCGTCCTGCCTGCTGTGGCAATAATAACTGTTTTCCGGTCTGCCCTATTGCTGCAAAATATGATGCAGCCACGGCACTGCCACGCATTGAGGCCAAGGGCGGAAAGCTTTTAACTAATGCTGTTGCCTATCGCATTGAAGCGGATGATCATCATAAAATACAGGCTGTCCATTATTATGACCCTCATCGAACATCACATCGCGTAACAGGGCGTGCTTTCGTCATTGCCTGTAATGGCATTGAGACCCCCAAACTTCTGCTCTTGTCCAAAGATGATCGCCATCCAAATGGAATTGCCAACAGTTCCGATCAGGTAGGGCGTAACATGATGGATCAGCCGAAGTTGAAAGCGACTGTTGAAATGAGCGAGCCGCTTTGGACTGGGGTTGGACCTGTACAGGGCAGTAGCATTCTGAACACCAGTCAGGGCGACTTCCGTAGTGAATACGCTGGAGCCATGTTCCGTATGGAAAATATGGCCCGAGGCTCGATTGGTGCAGCAGAAGCGTTAAAAAAAGGTCTGTATGGACGTGCCCTTGATCAGGAAATTCGCCGCCTATCTGCTTGTACCGGACTGTTAGTTGTAGAACACGAGCCTCTTCCGTCTTCTATTAACCGTCTGACTCTGTCAGATAAAAAAGACTGGTTAGGCCTTAATCGCCCGCGAATTTATTATGATGTAGGCGACTATGTGCGGCGTAGTGCAGAGCAATATACTATTCCGACACTTAAAAAGATGGCAACGGCTTTAGGGGCGACTAAGTTCGATCTGAATCCTGAGTTCTTGCATAGCGATCACATCATGGGTGGCTGCATTATGGGGAAAGATCCATCAGACTCAGTTGTCGATGTTGATTGCCGCTCTCACGATCATGAGAATCTCTTTCTTCCCGGCGGGGGTGCAATGACAACCGGTGGGAGTGGAAATAGCACGATTACAATGGCAGCGCTTGCTTTGAAGGCCGCCGACGCAATCGTAGCACAATTCAAGACGGCTTGATCTCATGATACAGCGATCCTTTTTCTATACTGTTACAGTCTGCTCTCTTGCTATTATTGCTCTTTCTGCGACACATCCTGCAAAGGCTGATCCACTTGGAGACCCACAGCGTGGTCAGTATCTGGCGGTTGCTTCAGACTGCGTAGCTTGTCATACAGCGCCTCATGGACAGCCTTTTGCGGGTGGTTTGGCCATGCATACTCCTTTGGGGATTATGTATTCGACAAACATTACTCCGTCTTTGTCAGCAGGTATTGGTCACTATTCGTTAGAAGATTTCGACAAAGCTGTTCGGCGTGGCGTCAGAAAAGATGGTGCCAACCTGTACCCAGCAATGCCGTACACAGCTTATTCCTATCTGACGGATCAGGACATTGCTGATTTATATGCTTACTTCCAGAAGGATGTTGCTCCGGTAGATAAAAAAGGGCCGGTTACAGCGCTGCCATTTCCGATGAATATCCGGTTCTCCATGTCTTTTTGGAACATGTTGTTCCTGAATGGAAAACCCTATCAGGCTGATGCGACAAAGTCGGCAGAGTGGAACAGGGGAGCTTACCTGGTACAGGGGGCGACGCATTGTGGAACCTGCCATACACATCGTGGGTTCCTGATGCAGGAAGATCTGGCGCACCCGCTGTCGGGAGCCAGTCTTGGAACATGGTACGCACCAAACATTACCCCTGACACAGTCAGTGGTATTGGGAGTTGGAGTGATCAGGATCTTACGGAATATCTCCGCACGGGACGCCTGCATGGCAAAGCACAGGCCGGAGGCGGAATGGGTGAGGCTGTTGAACACAGTTTCTCTCATATGTCTTCTGGTGACCTGAATGCCATTAGCGTTTATTTGCGCAGTTTAAAGCCGGTCAGTGATCCGAATGATCACGCTTCGTCCAGATTTCAGCAAGGCCATGACCTAAATCCGTCAGTCGAGCTGCGGGGGGTAACCCCGATTCTAGATCATAACGACAACACCGCCAGTGGAGCGGCTCTCTTTATGGGGAACTGCGCCTCGTGTCATGGGGCCAGTGCTCAGGGAAGTAAAGATGGTTATTATCCATCCCTTTGGCATAATTCGGTGACAGGCGCGTCTCGTGGCGACAACCTCATTTCAACAATTCTGTATGGTGTCTCTCGATCGGTAGAGGGGCGCCAAGCCTTCATGCCAGGTTTCGGCGGAAAATCGGGAGATGCTGTACAACTGGACGATAGTCAGATCGCCAGGTTGAGCAATTTTGTTTTCAAAACATATGGTCGACCAGACGTTCAGGTCACACCACAGGATGTTGCGCTTATCAGAAAGGGTGGGCCTGCCTCTCCATTATTGCTGTTGTCCCGAGTTGGCATGGCGGCGGGAGCAATACTGGTTCTGATACTGTGTGCCGTAGTGTTCGTCATAAGACGTCATAAAACGAGGAATGTTGTTTAAAATAGAAAGGATATGAGTATGTTTGAAAAAATGCGTAAGTACAGAAAAATTATGCTGATTATGTCTTTTGCGGGGGCTGTGTCTATGTCTTCATTGTCATCTATCCATGCTCAGGAAGTATCCATTCCGGAACTTCCAAAGAAAGTTGATCCAGACTTGAAAAAGAACATAGTCGGGGTTTGGGAGCTGGTCTCTTATAAGGTTCAGGATAAAGAAACCGGGAAGTTGATTGACGCTATGGGCGCCCATCCGCGTGGCCGCGTCATCTTCACCCCTGACGGTTGGGTTGCGTTTAATCTTGAAGGGAGTGATCGTCAGCCGGCAAAAGATGATGCAGATCGCGCGCATCTCATGAAAACACTCGTTGCCTATATTGGCCGCTATCGTGTGGAAGGTAACCAGTGGGTTACAAGTGTACAGACAGCATGGGCGCCAGAATGGGTTGGAACAGAGCAGCGTCGTAATATCGTCGTAAAGGGGAATGAAGCTGATGTTCTGACGCCTTGGAGGATTATGCCTAACTGGGATAACGGAAAAATGTCCCGCAGCATTATCCGTTTCAAACGGGTCAATTAATCCGGAAAAGCCGGCGACCGTGCTCTACACTCCTAAAAAAGGAGCGAGCACCTGGAGGGATCGAAGAACCGTTGATTGATGTGCTTGGCTGGTAATTTCTGGCTTTTGGCGATTTTATTGACGGTTTTTGCGATGGTATCCGGTCTGCGTTTTGAGCAGATTGGGGGCTGTTACCCGCTTGATAGCTACGCTGTGATGCGGATCCGCTCCAGGAAGAGAAAGCGGCGCATATTGTAGACGATATTGGCCAGCCCGATCCTCATGCTGGCCCGGGTGATGCCGACAGTTCCGACGAACAGCCCTGTCTGTGACTTCTGATCAGCAAAGACGTGTTCGACGCGGGATCGGATCACCGACTTCCCTGCATTCGATTTCTGGATATGTCGGGGCATAGGTGGAGGGTTCGAAAAACTCTCTGGTTTTGGGTCAGTCTTTATGATTCCATTTTCCTTGCGTTGATTGGAGTATGGATCATGAAGCAGGCGGGTTTCTTTGATGTTGAAGAACGGCTTGCCCGGTTGAGTGGGCTTGGTGACCAGCTCGAAGCATTTTCCCGGACTGTGGGTTTTGAGGTGTTCCGCCCTGATCTGGAGCAGGCTCTGGCCTATTCAGATGGAAGCAAGGGCGGGCGACCGCCGTTCGATTCAGTGTTGATGTTCAGGATCCTGGTGATCCAGACGCTGAACAATTTGTCCGACAAACGGACGGAATATCTGATCAACGATCGCCTCTCCTTCATGCGCTTCCTTGGTCTGGGGCTTTCAGATCGGGTGCCTGATTCCAAAACGGTCTGGCTGTTCCGTGAACGCCTGACCCAGGCGGGAGCCATTGAAAGGCTGTTTGCCCGGTTTGATGCAACTCTGCGGAACGCGGGCTATCTGCCGATGTCGGGCCAGATCCTGGATGCAACATTGGTAGCCGCTCCAAAGCAGCGCAATACCAACACCGAGAAAGCCGACCTCCGGGCAGGGCGTATTCCTGAAGACTGGCAGGACAAGCCATCCAAATTGTCCCACAAGGATCGCCATGCGCGCTGGACGCTGAAGTTCACGAAAGCAAAGCGGCAGGATGACGGAACGATCCCCGCAACAGATCTCGCCATTCCGTTCTTTGGCTACAAATCCCACGTCTCCATCAACCGGAAATTCCGGTTCATCCGAAAATGGAAGACGACGGATGCCGCCGCCAGTGATGATGCGCGATTGAGAGAGGGGCTTCTGGATAAAACCAATACGGCCTCAAGCGTCTGGGCAGACACGGCCTATCGCTCCAAAGCCAACGAAGACTTCATGGAAAAGCAGGGCTTTGTCTCAAAGGTTCACAGGAAGGAGCCGCATCTCAAACCCATGCCACTCCATATCCAGAAATCGAATGCAGGGAAATCGGTGATCCGATCCCGCGTCGAGCACGTCTTTGCTGATCAGAAATCACAGACAGGGTTGTTCGTCCGAACCGTCGGCATCACCCGAGCCACCACGAGGATCGGGCTGGCCAATATCGTCTACAACATGCGCCGCTTTTTCTTCCTCGAGCGGATCAGCGCGAGCGCGTAGTCATTCAGCCGGGTAAAGCCCTCGATCTGCTCAAAACGCAGACCGGATGCCATCGCAAAAACCGTTAATTACATCGTCAGAAGCCTGAAATCACAAACCAAGCACATCAACCAACGGTTCTTCGATCCCTCCAGATGCGCCGTATCGCGACCCGATACGACAAGACCGCCTTGTCCTTTATGAGTTTCCTCAATATCGCCGCCGCAAGGCTCTGGATCAAATCTTTTGTCAACGCGCCCTAACACTACTTTGGCAGAAGTATGATTTTTAGGATTCCCATGGAGCTGATTGCGTGATTCATGGGGAGCCAGCTTTGACGGAGGCTGGCATTGGAAGAAGACTGGCAAGCGGATCTTGAGCGATGGCTCGTCCCGTATCTGGAAGGTCTTGGTAACAAGACGCGGCGTAAAATGTGCCCGGCCTATATCGCAGGTCTGATCGGGCCAGGAGATCGCAAGAGCATCCAGCC
>NZ_JACRVZ010000015.1:0-15425 GCF_018812145.1 Gluconobacter sp. P5E10
GCTGACTGGTTCAGGGATGCCCTGGAGGGAAAAGGGATCAGGCCCTGCATTCCGGGACGGAGATCCCGCGGAAAACCAGTCAAATATGACAAGAGAAGATACAAACGTCGCAACAGCATCGAAATCATGTTCGGTCGCCTCAAGGACTGGCGGCGGGTCGCAACCCGCTATGACAGATGCCCGACCGTCTTCTTCTCAGCCATCTGCCTCGCTGCAACCGTCATGTTCTGGCTATGAGTCCTGAGCCTAACGAAGGAATAGAAAAGCGGATCAATGAAGCGCGTAAGTTGGGCCACGTGAGCTCTTCCGAGTGGCAGTCTTACACATGGAAGAATGAGCTATCCGAACAGCGTCGCAGAATTATTACGCACCTTGGCGAAGCACTTGCTGAGGAGGAGACCGACTACAACCCCTATCATATGCTAGAAAGGGCGGTAGGAGTTGCCGCGATATGCATGAGACGGTTGATCGAATGCCGGCTGGTGACGGATCGTTTTTGCACAACGCCACTGGAGGTTCACGAGATTATGCGCAAGAAGGATGCGGAATGGCGTGAACCGTTCGTAAGTCGCACTGCAAGCGGGATATACAACAACTATGATATGACAGTGCGGAAGCTTGGGAGAGTACAGCCGAAAACAATTTCCGACAAAATGCTGCACGCACGGGTTATAGGCGTTCTTTCCGGGAGCGACTATTTGCCAGACGGCTTGTTGGTCGCATCAGATACGCAGAGCAAGAATCAGCTTTTTCATTTCTCGCCATGTGAGATTGCAGGTATCTTCGATGCGTTTTTGGAGGATAAAGTCCGCCAGGTCTCTGATGGGTATTTGGATCAGGATGGCCAGTTCTTGGGAACTGGAAAGGTGTTCGCGACAAGAAAATAGCCAGAACTTGTGCTCCGAGTTCACAGGTGCTCAATGTTCCCTGTTCAAGACGTCCGCTTATCGAAGCCCATCCATCAACAGCAGACACTTCGCTGTCCCCCCATAGCTGACAAACTTCTCCTCCCCAGCATCCCTCAAAACCTGGAGAGCAGAATATTCCCCCGACTGCGGGAGCGGCGCTCATACCCACAGCGCCGCAGCATCGGAAAGACGTCCTGAGCCCACCGGCCATGCTCGGTGTCTTCCATGATGAGATGATCGGGCCACAACGCCGCTGGTGCCTCGCGGAAAAACGGCAGCAGCGCCCGGTCTTCGTAGCCCTCGATGTCGATCTTCAGAACATGCACGGCCGTCACATCGCAGGCCTGCAGAATGTCCAGAAGTGGACGGATCCGCACCGCAGCACCGTGCCCCGCACCAATCCGACCCCCGCCGAAATCCCCGTTCACCTGCACGAGCTGACCAGAGCCCTCCTGATCGCCCACGGCCACACGGAAGAGATCGGCCCGCATCCCGTTCAGCCTCAGATTGGTCGTCAGGCGCTCGAACAGGATCGGGTTCGGTTCAACGGCGATAACACGGGCGTCCCGCTGGGCAGCATAGAGAGAAAAGAACCCCATATTCGCGCCGACATCCACAAACGTCCCGCCTTTGGGCAGATGATGACGCAGCCATTTCAGCTCGCGATGATTGTAGCACGCGCCACAAACCGCTGATTTTGCATCCGTCTGGTTATCCTGCGGATAAAACCGCATCTTCAGCCCGAACAGGGTCGCATCAACAGGACCTGAGGCGCAGTCTCGTTTGAAGCGTTCCATGAACGGCCGACGCAGACGGCTGTACCCCAAGGGTGTGTTGAAAAAGGCTCTCCTGATTTGCTTCTGCACGTCCGTCAGCGGATAGGTACCAAAAGGAAGCGCAAGCGCAGGGCCGTGTCCGTCCAGCACAATGTGCTCAGAAGACGGGTCTGAGTGTTCTGACATAAGAGATGATGACCGTATGGAAGGAACGACGCGGCTTCGACGAAGCCAGACGGCAGGTTCAGGACGCGCTGTGTCCGACGGACCGCTCCGTCACAGCTTCCCGACCTCACGGCAGAGCTGGAGCAGACCGCCCATCCGCTGTTGCAGCACGGCCCCGAGCACCATCACGCCTTCCAGCAGACGCGCGCCTTCCGTATCCGCGCGCAGGCTCTCCAACCGCCCTTTGAGCAGTGCATGCTCGATCTCGATCAGACGCAGCACGTCATGCAGACCGGCATGCAGGTCCTCGAGACCGGCTGGACGGGGTGGTGGCAACAGTGGATCTTCAGGCATGACAATCCCTTGGACAAAAATGTCGGTTTCATGCGAGGATCTGACGATGACGAGTCACGGGCCACGCAACATTTCGATGCCAAGAGATACGGTTTTCCGACTTCCATATCAAGCGGAATATCGTATTCATGCCTCATTTCCGAATGAGGACCCTCTGCGTGCCCCGACATTCCAGGCGAAAGCGTAAACTCATGGACGACCAGATCCGCCTGATGCGCGAGCGCGGCGAGCGCCTCCGCGAAGCGGCCCAGAGTATTGGCATCACCCATGCCGCCAAGGCGGCGGGCGTGCCGTATACGACCCTGAGGGATTACATGAATGGCGGGGAGATGAAGTTCTCCGCCCTTGCCTCACTGGCCCGGGTCTGCGGCGTGTCCCTGGACTGGATCGCTTTTGGTACGGCTGGCGGCTCACCTTCGGGGGCGACAGCGGTCCAGACCACCTCGACCCGTCAGGTCGTCGTGCCCTGGTATGATCATCATGAAGACGGCCTGCGGATTGGCCGTGACTGGCTACAGAGCGTGATTCCCCGGGACCTCACGTCCCTCTGCCTCATCAGCAATGCAGGCGATGCGATGGAGCCGACTTTGTCCTCAGGCGATCTGGTCATCGTGGACCGAAGCGTCACGGCCGTGACGGGCAGCGCTCTCTATGCGCTGGAGAGCGCTGGCGCCGTCCTGATCCGTCGCCTTGACCCCAAACTCGGTGGCGGGGTCCGGGTGATTGCTGACAATCATCGCTACCCACCCCAGGACGTTGAAGCTGATCGCCTCGACTGCTTCAAGCTGCTCGGCGAAGTGGTCTGGATCGGCGGCGTGCCCCATCCCTGAGGCGTTTGCGATATACGGGAACCTGTTTCTCGAAACGGGCGTATAACCGTATTGACGGTGCGCGGTAAATCGTAGATCATCTGACTTGTTGAGTTCACTTTGTGTGCAGGGCCGTCCTGCCACACGTGAACCGCAAGGAGCTGGCGATGCTGTCTCTGTCCCGTTGTGTCTTCTGGTCTAGCCCCTGTTCTTGCCTGTCAGGGGGCGTCTGACATGGTCGTTTCTCTCCTTCTTGTCCTCATCGTTCTTCTCCTGCTGGTTCTGGCGCTGGGATCGTCGGTCAGGCTGTTTGCGTGGCTGAAGGCGCGCGACATCCTGCCGCCTGCGGCGCTGATGCTGGGCACGGCGCTGGTGATCCGGGTCGTCTTCCATGCCCATTGGGGGAGATAAGCGCTCATGACGTCTTCAACAGACGGTCTGTACAGCGAAGCGACCGAAGCAAAGCGCGCGGCCCGTCTGGCCGCCTATCTCGAAGAGTACGGTGCAGAGGAAGACGAGACGCGGGTTCTGCTGAGATATGTCTCGTGGTTCGGAGCGGGCGCCTGTCTTTTGTGCGGCATCGCCCTGGCTCTGCCCTGGCATCCGCTCTTTGCATTCGTTGTGGGCATGAGCTGCTGGACGGCTCCGCGTGAACCGTTTCTCCGAAAACTGAAAGCCGCTGAAGACCGCCGCAGGCTTCGCGGGCTGGACTGAGACGTCCGTTCGTTTTTCGGCAGGTTGTGGGCTTTTCTCTAATTCTTTATTCAGTAACTGTTTGTAAAATTAACAAAGGATGTCTCATGTCTGTGCGTCTTCTCAGAACTCTTGCCGTCACATTGTCTCTCACCGGACTGGTCGCCCTGACAGGCTGTGCCTCGGAAGGGAACGAAACCATCAAAAACGAGACTGGTGCGTCCATCGATCAGAAGATCCATGATGGCGTGACCACCAAAGAGCAGATCCGGGCCCTGTTCGGAGACCCGCGCGAGAGCACGTTCACCGACAGCGGCCATGAGCAGTGGCGCTATGCGTTCACCAACGCCTCGTCTGACGCTGCCAACTTCATTCCGCTCTATGGCGACCTGCATCAGGGCACTCATGGCACGGAAAAGACCCTGACGGTGATCTTCAACGGCGACGTCGTCTGGCACCACACGATGAATGCCTCCGCTGTCAAAACCGGCAGTGGGTTGTTCTGAGGCTACATAAGAGAGAACCCCCTCTGCCGTTACAAGCAGAGGGAGGCGTTCAAGGAAAAGACTTTCAGGTTTCCTTTTCCTGATCTGCTACGAAAACGCGGTCAGGTGTCATGTTGCACCAGCCGGACATTCCGCTCAGCGGTTCGTCCTCTGGTGGTGGCGGAACCGCCACGCTGGACATCGCAACCAGTCGGTTCACTGGAAGCCTGGCCAGCAGGACATCCAACAGGGTTTCGGCAGAGGCAAACCGGGCTTGAGGCCCGGACCTAGTCATCAACGGAATGTTTTCCGGCACCAGCTCGATGGCGGATAGCTGCAGCCCGAAGTCAGCCACCCAGGGGCAGAGCTGCCGAAGGCCTCTGTAAAGACACAGATCAAACGGAGGCCGGTCGTGAGGTCCGCCCATGAGACGTCTCAAAAAGCTCATGTGATAGCCCGCCAGAACCAGAGGCATCGGGCGTCCGACGGGCATCAGATTGCGAAAGAGTCTGTCGCTCAGGGTTAGATGAGGACGGCCATCATCATCGAGACTTTCTTCGAGATGTCCCTGTCGGCAGGTGACCTCCGTGAGCCACGTCATCCCTGCGTCGTCCTCGAAGAAGCCTTCGCGAAAACACAGGGTGATGGAGGCGCCGTGATGCGGCACCTCCCATGCTGCTGGTGTGAGATCCACGAGACAGATCCGTCCCGCGGGCCAGCGCGGCAGCCGGATCGGACCAGGGGTCATGACCCGTCTCCCGCGCGAAGCTGCGCTACCAGGGCAAGGAAACGCTCCTGTAACTGCGCTGGCTCAAGCAGGTCGTTGAGATACCAGATCTCGGGTGTAAGCTGCTTCTGCCGGTAGACCTCCAGCCGCCGGTCGAACTGCGCCAGCAGATGCGCTTCCCAGTCATTGCGCGTCACCCGGTCTGCACCGCAGGCGCCTACAACCTCAACGTACCGAACCCGGTCCTGAAACCGGATCCCCAAATCGGAGAAGAAGTGTGCCGGTGCCGCGATCTGGATGGGGGGCTCGACGTCCAGTGTAATGTCGGAGGGGGTAACCGGACGCAGGGCTTCCCAGGCGATCCGCTCGGGCGTGGAGTTGAGCTGCGTCCCATCTTCAGCAATTTTTCCTCCTGTCGGCAGATCGTTCCAGCACGCCATGGCCGCTTTGATGACGGCAGCCCAGGCCCAGGTTCCGCAGTCGCCAAGCCGGGTCAGGTGTTGCCCGGCCGGGGTGGGGATATAGCGGAACAGGGAACTCGGAGGCTGGGCTTTCAGGCGCAGACTGAGCTCACGATATAGGAGAAGGTCGTCCGGTGTTGGCTCGAAAAAAGAGCGCGCGACAGAGCATCCAGCACCCATCCGAGTGCTGGAGGAGGAAGAGAGCAACATAATCGATTGTCCTGAATAAGAAGAGTACAGCGGCAACGCACAGGGATGCTGCCGCGGGATAAAAGCGGAAATGAAACTGCCGTCAGCGGGCGGCGGCGAGCACTTCTGAGAGCGGTAGTTCACTCAGCACGCCAGAGAGAATGCGGCCGGCGACGAACACGTCGTGTATCAACGACGCCGGATGATACGGAGCGCTTGTTTGCGGATCGTAGAGCTTCCAGATGCGGTGGTAATCATCGCGCCCGACAATCAGGTTTGAAAACAGGCTCTTCATCAGCCTGTCAAAACGCAGAACCCGCAGATCATCCCCATGAGGCAAAGGCGCGAGCCAGCCCTGGACACGACCGTCCAGTGGCACGATCAGTGTCGGTGCGCCGTGCTCCTTTCCCACGTCTTGGTCGTGCTCGATCGCCTCAAGAAAAGGTCGATGAACGAGATCGTTCCGCAGTTCCGGATCAAGACGCAGAAAGACCGACGTATTGATCGTATCATGCGGAATGTGCGTCACGGTGAGCCGTTCGGTCGGAGACCACAGACACATGCGCTCAGCAGAGTGGCTGGCAACGCCGGAATTACAGACCAGCAGATCGAGCAGACAGGCTTCAATCAAAGTGGAGGCACCACCCTTTGGACGAGCAGGAGAGCCTGTGGGGGCGAGCCCGATAATTCGCGCTGGAACGTCAGAGGGAGAGAAAAGCATAAAAGATCCAGTAAAAGACTGTGATCACCCGCAGGGTCTTGCCATCTGGCAGAGAGAAACTCTGGGGCGAGAGCCGCAGCGCAGCTCCCCTCCCCTTGTCTGCAGAAGAAAAGGACTTCCCCCGCTCAGACGGGATGCAACTTTCACCCCATGCGTGTTGCAGCTTCACCAGGTTTCGTAAGCCGCGCCAGCCGGCTATGACCCTGCCCTGCCTTTCAGGCAACTCATGCGATGACCATCAGTGTCAGCAGTCCAGCCGGGTTCTGCTGTTTTTCTCAAAAGTTCACTGCCACGCACCAAGGGTGCCTTGGTCTGTAACAGATTTTCCGCACTCTCTTTGTCCGGCGGATGTCCGCCTGATATCCGCTCGGTGCCCCGTCAAGAGCGCAATCATGTCAGAAATCATTTGAGATCTTTCCGGTCCCGATCGTTTGGCATCCAGAAAAAAAATTGAATCCTTTTCCTCAGGATGAGCGATTTTTCTGGTGGCTTATTTTCAGTCTACTAAATCTGAAGAGGTCTGAGCGTGCGTCCTCTATGATAGGCGCTTTCAGTCTCGTGCCACTGCAGCAGTCAGGGTTTTCATGAAAATATTGTCCGAAAAGGAGATCATACTTCTCTTTCGCGAGGCCCGGATCAAGACACGCGGTCAAGAGCTACCTACGTTTCTTGAACTCCAATATGAGGCATTGCAGCCCAGTTTGAACGGCTCGCCTGACTGGCGTTCGGTCACGGCCGGCTTCTCTAGACTTGGTATTCGCAATGCCCGTAACGGCCCTTTGACGCCGGACACGGTCCGCAAGGCATGGCGACGCGTTGAGCTCAAGGTTAATGCAAAAGCACGTTCGGAACGGGTAGCCTCTCCGTTGGTCCATTTTCTTCAACACACCGCTGCTCCATCGACATCCAGTACGGCCCGACCAGTTTCAAAGGCGGATGAACATACAGGCTTCGACGGCCGAAGATCGAACGAGGAGCCACCATCGAGAAATTGGAGCGTAGAAGAAAAGCTGAAAAAGGCCATGCAGCAGTTGCGGCGTTCGGAAACGCCCATGCCGAAGCCAATTTCTGCGAATCAGAGATCGAAGAACAACAGGAATTAGCTCATCACGAAATAGTGATATTGCATTCCGCCGTCAGGACACCAGACGCCGTGAACCGCCAGGGCCGTCCAGTGACACGTCCAAAAACATCATGGTCCATCCAGACAATTAATTATGAAATAATTTCCATGTAATTGTGGAGATATTTTTTGATAAATCGAGGAAAGACTACATAAATAAGTTGATTGTTCTCCGGTTTTTCAAATTAAATACCTCAGCCTCAAGAGACAAAATTTCTATCTGATGAGCATCTCAAGGATGAGGTTATCTAATTTATGCCACTCCGAATGAAATGACTTTCATTCTGGTGGCGAACACTGGAGTTAATCATGGTTAGTCCATCGTCTGACGAAATAGCCCGTAAGACGCAAAAAGACGCGCCGCAGAACCTCTCGGACTGCGATAAAGCGAGCAAGCCGATCTGCCTGATTGGCGGGGGCCGCGGCGGGCGAGGAAAAACATGTACTCAGCGCTGGTTATATGAACGAGCACACAACGCCGGCAGATCAGTGCTTCTCGCTGACGGCGATCACACAAATCAGTCCCTGCGAGGATTTTTCCCAGAGGCATCATCGCCACCTTCTGCAGAGCCAGCGGCAGTGGGCGCCTGGTTTGAAGCAGAGATCGAACGAGCCTCCACCACAGCCCAGTCGCTCATCGTCGATTTTGGTGGAGGAGATCAAACGATCAAAAAAATGAGCCGGGAATTGTCTCTTGTCGAGAGCATCCAGGAAGCAGGGCTGACCCCGGTCGCTTTGTACTGCATCGGCGGGGATCCGGACGACTTGGGTGCCCTCTACTCATTGTATGATGCTTTTGCACCACCAGCTACACTCATCGTGTTCTCACGTTTCGCTCTTCCGAGCCATATTGATGCTGTTTCGTGGCTTGAGACCGCGGTCAGCCAGCATGAACCTTTTCAAGCCATCCTCAACGCCGGCGCTGAGCTCGTTCCAGTGCCGACCCTGAGCTGTGCGCATCGACTATCCGAGCGACGATTGAAATTTTTCGATGCCCTCTCGGGGGCCGGAAGTAACCCCCTTGGCGTTTTCGATCGCCAGCGGGTTCAGACTTGGATGCGCGAAATGGAAACAAGCTTCGCCAGAGTTACTCATTATCTTCCGTAATTCACGTCTGGGAACAGAATCATGACAGATACATCGAAATGCACATTCGATCGGCCGCCTGGCATGGTCGACGTCGCAAAGAAATACGGAATTCTTGAAGAGGATCCGTTGTGGCCGCTGATGGTCGCATGGGATGCCGCATGTCAGGCACTTGATGAGCAAAAGTGCGAATTGAGAAAATTCACGCAAGTTATTGATACTGAAATTACGGGCGCTCTCAGAGCTCGGACCGAGACCCTCACGGCAGAAACACGCAAACTCGATGCCGAAGCGGAAAGGTACGCGACACTTGCGCGGCAGATTCATGCGAAAACGATCCACGAGACGGGTGAGCATGTCGCGAAAATTGCCGAAAAAGCCTTTACCCAGCGCGTGCGATCTATCAATCGCAATACACTGGTCGCTTCCGCACTTGCAGCAGTCGTTCTCGCAACGTGCCTCTACGGGGTTGGCCATTTACGCGGCTACGATGATGGGTTCGCCATTGCGAAAGCAGAAGGCGATGCCTTTTATAAAGTCAACGATGCTGCACGCATTGCGGAAATTACCACGATCAACAGCAATAACAGTGAGGCTGCCAAACTTTTTCAGGAACATCCTGAAGAGCTGAAAGCATGGGCCCCTCTTATCAAGCTAAATCGGCTCGCCGTGACCAGTATCTGGGACATATGTCGCCACAAAACATCGTTTGTTTTTGATAATGACCGCAATCAACTGGGTTGCTGGCTTCCTTTGAAAATCCCGACCGACCCAACTCGCCCAAAGACTATGGTTATGCCCGGTCGACTTCCAGATTTTGTTACTGCAACTCTCGATGCAAGTGGATCAGATGACAGCAATCAATGAGACTTCAAATGAACAAGCCGTGCTCGTTACGTTACTGGGCACAATTGTGGAGACCCAAGCGGCGCACGGTAAATTGCTCTGTCTCTTGACCGAAGCAATTTCCGCCCCCGCCCCCGGAGAAAGCGACCTGATATCCCTCGTGGGTAAGATCGCTTCTGCGCTTCGAACGCAGGAGGCCAGAATTTCCGACCTGCATACGACCATTTATCGGCTTCCCGACAGTGTTGCTCAAACGCTGTCCACGGAATTACAGACGCTCCTCAGCGAAAATAGCTGATGCTGACTTATCGAACGGGTGCGGGGGGAGCGCCCTCAGCGGCGCGCTTCATGGCTGACCATCTCCTTGAAGCAACCATTCCGAGCGCACAGAGCGCGCTGCTTCAATATTACAATGGAAGCAGCGCTCCGCTCGGGCCGGATATCTGCTCAGCCGAGCTTGGCGATTCCATTGATCCACGACCGCTAGCCGCGCTCGGCCTGTCGACGACGGAAAAAGGGCTTTCGCGCGAGATGATCATGAACCTGTTATGCGGACTTCGGGCAGACGGCCGCCCGATATCCGGAAAACAGTATCAGTCCGCCACCACAGATATTGCTTCCATTCTCGATGTTTCGCTTGCGTCTTTATCTGATCCCCAGACCTGGCAACGACTTGGCGGGATGGCAGCCAGATGTGCACAGGACAACACGCGCTGCGCAGCATTCAAACGTCTGCTTCATCTTTACAGTGTTCCCCAGAATCATGCTGTTGACGAAAAGCTCAGCCTGCAGCTTGCGGCAGGCCTCAACTTCGCAGGGCAAAAGATATCCCGACAGACAATTGGCGACGCAATCACGTCCAGTCGCTCACCGATTGGTTACATTGATCTTACATGGTCCGCAGACAAATCCGTTTCGATCGCCTTCGCGTTAGCAACGACTGATGCCGAACGCGCCATGATCCTGCAGGCGCATCAAGACGCCGTGACGGCTGCCATGGCGTTCATTGAAACAATCATCGGGCGTGCGCGGAAAGGGAAAGCAGGCGCAGGCGGTTTTGAGCAGGGTCACATCGCATGGATGCAGTTTATTCACTTCACCGCAAGGCCTACCGTCGACCTGGAAGACACGGACCCGTCAAGTGGAGAAACCTTTACGCGCCCGGTCTCGGTCATGAGTCCAGGCGATCCTCAGCTTCACACGCATGTGGTGGTGCCAAATGCGGTTGTCACACGGTCCGGTCGCGTCGGCGCCCTTGATCTCGATCGCCTTGGTGGACGGATCAAGGAACTCGGAGCTCTCTATCAAGCGTATCTGGCCCAGAATTTACGCAAGCTGGGGGTCAAAGTCGCGTTCGATCCAAAGACGGGAGCCGCGCGCCTTCCGGATGTACCGGACGGCGTGCGCGATGCTTTCTCGAAGCGAACTCAGGGAGGCCGCGATGCGGCGCGACAATTTGCGACATCCCAGGGTCTGGAATGGGACAGCCTGACATCGTCACAGCGTATCAGTCTGCTCAAATCTGGTACTCAGGGAGACAAAAGACAGCCCAAATCGGATGATATTGCCGATTTCGTATACTGGAAGCAGACTGCGGCAGATTTTGGGTGGACTGTTCCCGATTTTGTGGGCGATCGCCCGATAACTCCATTGACCCACCCTGACCAACGGCTTGACCACGCCCATCATCTGGCTGCCGAGCTGGTTGCGGAACGATTTAGAGAGAGCGCTGTCCTTGATGAAGCCACGGCGCGACATTGCGCCGCACAGGCCCTGATCGCCTTCGGCGTCCATGCTCCTGAAGACATTGATATCATCATTCAAACAATGCAGACCCGGCCACTGTTGCTGGACGGCGAGGAAACAAGGCTCATCTGCGTTGAGCATTACAACCGGCGTGGCGACCGTAGTCTCAAATTCACTACTGGACTGCATGTCACCCGTGAGCAGGCGGTGATTGAACTGGCACGGAAGGCCGCCAATGATCGGGATGGTGCAATAACTGAGCCAGAAATTGACGCAGCCATTCTCGTGACGGGTCTGGACTTCTCCTCTTCCCACGGGCAGGCCCAACGTCGCGCCATGACGGCCCTGGCCACATGCGGACGTCTTTCCGTTCTCGTGGGTGTGGCTGGCTCGGGGAAAACCACTCTTCTGGCACCGCTGGTACAGGCCTGGAAAAGAGCTGGACGGACAGTCTGGGGCACTGCGATAGCCTGGCGCCAGGCGACTGATCTTGCAGATGCCGGCATTCCTGAAAATCAGATCAAAGCCTGCCACCCGCTCCTGCACGGCATCAAAACCGGCAAGATCTCGCTCGACGCAAACAGTTTAGTCATTCTTGATGAACTCAGCCTTCTGAGCACCACCCAGCTTCTCGAACTTGTTCAGGCCCAGGCGGATAGCGGGTGTCGGCTTGTTTTGATCGGCGATCCCCAGCAGTGCCAGGCGGTGGAAGCCGGACCCGTCGTCGACCTTCTGCGCAGAGCGCTTGGACCAGACGCTATCCCGGAACTGGTTTCCAGTGTCAGACAGACTTCTGAACGCGAACGCGCCACGGCTCTCATGCTCCGGGATGGTCAAAGTCGTGAAGCGCTTGACCGCAAACGTGAAGATGGCACGCTTATCCTGGCATCCGGCGACTATTCGGACGTTGTTACGCGTATTGCCGATCTTTGGCTCGAGCGTCATCACGCAGGATACACCGCGCCAGGTTTTTCTCTGACAGTATCCGCTCCGACCAATGCAGATGCCCGTGAGATTGCCCGTGAAATCCGCATCAGACGCCGACAGATCGGTCTTCTTGGAGAAGATCTTGTCCAGATTGATGCCATCGACCAGCATGGAACGACTTATCCCATGACAGTCGCACGTGGCGATCACGTCAGACTTTATGCGCGCACAAATGCCAGATACCCAACCGCCACTCGGGGAATCATCGGAAACAATGGATCCGTGCTCGAAGTCCTTGATGCTGACCAGACAGGACTGACCCTTCGCAACCGGACTGGCCGTGAAGGTTTCGTTGCCTGGACAACGCTCCAGCATCCCCAAAGCGGCCAGATCCGGCTTGGTTACGGGGATGTGCTATCGATTGATGCCACACAGGGCGTGACCTCGACAGAACATATCGAGGCCATGCCGCGTGGTTCGCAGGCCATCAATGCCCATCGAGCCTACACCCAGGGTTCCCGACATCGGGAACGTACGTGGCTTGTGACATCCGAGGCAGCGGAACGTCGTCAGGTCGCAGGACGCCGCGCATTGGGAGATATCCGTCCCATTCGTTCCCGGGATATTCTCGACAATATGGCGCGGAACATGGCGCGTCCGGATCAACGCGAGGGCGCTCTGGCACTTCTGGACAAAGCCCGGGCAGGACGCAACAGTGCGTATGCAACACTTCAGCACGCCTGCCTGACGATTGAACGGACCCGACAACGGACAGGTTCCTCACCCAGTCTTGCCCCTGCCCTTGCTCGCCATCGTCACCAGAAAATCCATGACCTTCTGGCTGAAGCTGTCTCTTCCTCCCTGTCTGCACAGACCGGGCATGCAACGAGCCTTTCAACCGGCGTGACAGATATGGCCACGCATCTCAAAAAAACGATTTCTGACGCTCTGGCGCCGCTCGCGGACACTCTGCCCGCCTTCAGACGCCGCCGCGTACGCCGCTTAGCGCGCAAGAGAGCGGAAGAGCGGCTTCGTCGTCAGGAAACGCGGGGCTGGCGACGGATCGAACGGCCCCTGACGGATGAGGAAATGCCGGACTGGGGAACCCCGGATTATTTCGCCCTGATCGGTCTTTCCGGTTCGAACGACCGCCGCTCGATTGGCATGACCGATGCCTTCGACCTCTACAAACACGCGCTCTGGCGCAAAGGGGACGCCCGACGCGGCAAACCCGTGGGATTAAAGACTGCGACGCGCGAAGTCACACGTCTCTTTCAGCTCACTTTACCAGAGGCGTATTCCAGCAACGGGTCTACAGATCGTTATCAGGATCTTGTCCTCACGCCTCACGGCCAGCCGTCTTCTTTAACCGATCACCTGATAGACGACCTGAACGATATGGAAATTGCGTTTCACGCCTCCGCCAGACAACCAGACAGCAGAGTTTCCATATCCCACCACGCCCTCGTTTCCGCGCTCTCGGCATTTGATCTTGAAACGGTTCTGGCTGTCTGCGATCGTTTTCTGCTCCTGGCCCGCCCTGATGAGCAGCAGTCACCGGGCATTTCGTCCGACAGGACTCTGACCGTCACATCTGAACGGCATCATTCTGRAAAATCGAAAGCTTCCCGCCATGACCGCCAAAGACACTCAGGATACGATCTCTAAGTCCGCGAACAAGAGCCGGGCCTCCCTGGGGAACCCCTGGCAGGACTGGCACATCAACCTTCGTAGCGGCATGACTGTCCGTGATCTCAATCTCCGTCTTCAGGCAGTGCTGTTCACGGCAGAACATTATCGTCATTGCAGACCCTACTGGACCAGGACTTTCGGGGCAGAGAGACCCCTTGACTATGAACCGGATGCAGAAGAGGAGACGATGCTCATCCGAGCGGACCGTGCAAGGCGGTATCGCCAGACGACAGTCACGACCTATCTTCGCCTGCAATATCTGCATGCACAACTGGCGCAGGCCGTCGGACCAGGACGATCCCAATCTGCGTCACAGCAGGCACGGTTGAATTTTCTGAATGAGCGCATGTCCCGGCTTCAGGATATGACAGGTCGCATTGGAGCATCAGATCCTTTTGATTTCGCCGCCCTTCACCGGGGATTGAAGCCCCGTCGCCTGCGACCGGCACGCCTGACGCCGCGGGAAATGACCTTTATCGACTATGAAGAACGGCGCCGAACCCTGCTTCTTGCCGGAGTTTATATCATCGGCCAGGCCGTCCATGTTGCAGCCCGCCTGATCGTCCACCACGGTGATACGATCGATGTGTCTTGGAACCTTCTGGCGCATCTCTTTTCTGAAGCTATCGAACCCGGAAGCAGACGCAGTCTTTCCCACTACCTGATGGACCAAACGTCGGTTCAAATTCATAATGATTTGGAGGAGTTCATCACCGTAACATATCCCCCGAGCGGAGCACCCCCCAAAAAAACGCCGCAGGGGGGGAAGGGATCTTGGAGTAGAACTGTGTTCATGGATCTGAAAAAATATTATGAACCACTCGCTCCCTTGTTAGGTGCCATGCATCTTCTCGCCTGCCACCGTACCGAACCAGCACGCCCAAATACCGGGCAATGGCCTTCTGTCATCCCACCTGAAAGCGGGGCTCCTTCTCTAATGCGGGGTGGTTATACCCTTCTTGAGGATCCGGAAGACGAGGACATGACCTATGCGACGATCGGGCATACCCTGGCCCTAGAACAGATCTTGACCAGTCAACCGCCCATAATCTGTTCGAAAAAGACGTCCCCCCTTCTCACGAGGGAAGCTCTCATTTCGCTGAACGGCGATTTTCAGTCCTCCGCGCTGTCCAACGATACTGGAATGCGCTTCAGAGATAATTCGATCTCTGTTTTTCACGATCCCTTCTCTAATAAGAACTATCATGTGAAAGATCCGAGTTCTCCGTACAAGTCTGAAATTGACAGCTACGAGTATGACAAGAACCAGCCTTTCCATATTCCGGAGTATATTCCACAGCCTTCAGAGCCAGACGATCTCGAGACTCTGCCAGGCCGTGAATGCTCTGCGGATAACCAGGGCCCGAATCCCGAAACAGACGGCGCTGCTTCCGTGTCCGACGATCATGACAGACGCTTTCTGAGTGCCAGGATTCCACTTCGGCTGCCACCGTTACCGGAAAATGTTTTAGGCTCAGGACTCATTCTTTAAGATAGAAGATGAAGCTTGCTGCGATGTGGATTGCAGACATGAATGTATGAGCGCAGCGATCGTATCTGGTTGCAACGCGTCGCCAGTCTTTCAGCTTTGCGAACATGTTTTCGATCAGATGGCGCTTTTTATACAGATGCCAGTTGTAAGGTGGCTTTGATTTCCGGTTCTTTTTCGGGGGAATACAGGCAGTGATATTGCGTTCTGCGAGCGATAACCTGATCC
>NZ_JACRVZ010000016.1:0-7665 GCF_018812145.1 Gluconobacter sp. P5E10
GGGACGATCCTGGAGCGGACTTCACCGCCATGCCTTGATGTCGATGATGGCCTACGCCTTTTTGCAATCCCGCAGGCTTGCTCAGGCGGGACAAAAAAAAAGAGCCCTCGGGCCACCACCACAACCCAGTCTACCAGCAGTGCGTCAGGCCATCCTTGACCACATGTCTCGTTCATCCCCGACACAATGCCCTCATTGCGGATGGACACTCAAAAGGCATCCTAACTCCATTCTGCCAAAGTAGTGCTAAACACAGTGGAAGTGTCAGACTCTCGAGGGCATGGCGGCGACCTTCTCTCGTTAATCCGGCGTCCAATCTTCAGAACGTAATCCATTTACCCGAGTAAATTCTCGTAGGTTTCCGCTTACAACGACCAGTCCTTTGCTCCGGGCATGCCCCGCAATCATTAGGTCGTACGGTCCGATAACACACCCACGGGCTTCCAGATCAGCCCTGATTTCTGCTGTATGTGCTGCCGCATCATCGTCAAATGGCAAAACAGACAAACGCACAGCAAAATGCTCTACCTCCCGTCGAGTTTTTGCCGGATTTTGAGATTTTTCTGCCCCATAGAGGAGTTCGTAAAGCACAACATCTGAAATACAGAGGGCCTCGGCGTTATCGTTGAAACGCTCGCGTAGGCCCTTTGGACGGTCACGCAAGACGCGGATACAAAAGTTTGTATCCAGAAGATAACGTAGCATCAAAAGCTTTCGCGGTCCTGCATTGCAGGTTGATTGCGTTCGGGTAATTCAGTGCCGGAGGACGAAAAAAAATCATCCCATGCGGCATGCGCAGGCGCAATAATGCGTCGTACGCCATCGGGAATGATCACGACGTCCTTCAGGCCAAGGTCAAAGGCAACCGCTTTGGGAAGCCGTACAGCCTGAGAGCGATTGGAAAGAAAGAGAGTTGTGCGGGCAAGCATGGCATCCTCCATACGGGATATACTGAACGTATATCCATAAATTGATCTGGTACCAACAAAATTCGTTCAGCTTTGAATTGGGCTATTTTCCGTCACCGTTCTGGAAGCCAATGTCCATAACAAACATCAAAATAGACGACGGCTTTTCATCTTTTTCCGCCGAGATCAGACCTACCCCTATTCCCCCGAAGAAGATTAGCCATAGTGTATTTCATACTCCTTAAGATTCATTCCAATCCGATAGGGCCCTTCGAACAGATCCCCGAGGGCCAGGCGCCTTCGCAAGGTCAAACGGCGTTGGGCCAGATGATACATTCGGTCATGCAGCAGATGGCAGCGTTGACAGAGTGCACGCAGATTGCGCCACCGGTTGCTGGTGGGGTCGTGATTTAGATGCGCCGCTGCCAGAACTACCTTCGTCTGTCGCATTTGCAGATGCTCGATCAGGTCCGGGGGTGAAACCCGTCTGCCTCGGCCATTGAACCAGTGCCCTGTTTCCGGATGTTTCCATCGGCCACCCGGTAAGACCTGAAGGAATTGTCCATGGGGTCGACCACACCGCTGGCACAATCCCCTAGCCCGCTCGAACCGCACCTGTCGGCTCAACTCGGGCCAGTTGAGAGGATATAATGCTTTCAGTTCCGGTCGGATCGGCATTTCTATCCTTTAGCACAAAAACAACGTTTAACGACGACGTCTTGCGGAGCCTGGCCGCCTACTCTCCTAGAAAAGATCCACCCCGAGCATATCGCAACCCCTGGTGGAAAACGGAAAACCAGCCTTATGCTCTCGACCATGACGTCCTCTGTCTCCGATCCCGTCCGTCTCGCCGAAGCCCTCCTCTTCCAGAGCAGCGGTCCTGTGTCCCGAATGACGCTGGCGCGGGCTCTGGGAGAGGACGTAGAGATCGCCCAGATCGTGAGCCAAGTGGCCAGGCGCACCGAGGGGCTGGGGTTTGAGTTGGTCGCGGCTGGAGACGGCTGGATGTTCCGCACCGCCCCCGATTTGGCAGAATCCCTTAAGGCGATGTTGGAGCGGCCGCCAGAACGCCTACCCCGCGCCGCGCTTGAAGTGCTGCTGCTGATTGCCGCGCGTCAGCCGGTCACCCGACCCGAAATCGAAAGCTTCCGGGATGCGTCCCTGCCCCAAAAAACTCTGACCCTATTGCAGGAGAAAGGACTCATTCGCAGCGTTGGCCGCAAGCCGGTCCCAGGCCAGCCCCAGCTCTGGGCCACGACCGAGACCTTCCTCGTGACCTACGGCCTGCGGTCCGTGGCCGAACTGGACCCACTGCTCGAAGGCCTGAAAGGCCCGCTTTAGGCCCCTTTTGGGCTCGTTCTATGGGGATTTTGAGACTGTTTTTTGGTAGTATAACACGTGGTAATGTTCTCTTACCGCGTATTAAATCAAGGTTGCCTTAATTGGTGTCTTACGGCAGACTCATTGGGTATTTCAGAGGGAAGATCACCGACATGACAGTCCCGACAGATCCCGCAGAGCGTCTCTCCGAAGCGCCCTCCCCTGCTCTGCAAAGTGCCTTGGACGCAGCAAAAGACAGTGCCCGGACCGCGGCCTATGCACCCGAAACCCTGCGAGCGTATGCCCATGACTGGCAGGCCTTCTGTCACTGGTGCGACGAACATGGGACGTCTTCTCTTCCGGCCGCTCCTCCCGTCGTTGCGGCCTGGCTGCACAGTCTGGCACCACGTTTCAGCCGCTCGGCTCTCAACCGTCGCCTGGCTGCCATCGGCTATCAGCATCGCATGCGGGGGCTAGAGTGGAGCTCCGGCCATGCGGCCATCCGCACCACCCTTCGCGCTGCAGGACGTGTGTATGGCGCGCCGCAGAAGCAGGCCGCTGCCCTCACCTCCCAGGAAGTCCGCAAACTCGTCGCCCCCGAGCATAGCAAAACAGTCGAAGCGCTGGCGGATCTGCGCGATCGGGCCCTTCTGCTCATCGGCTTTGCCGGGGCGCTGCGCCGTTCTGAGCTGGTTGCTCTGACGACAGAGACCGTCCGGATCGTGGCAACCGGCTTGAAGCTCCATATCGCCCGCAGCAAGACAGACCCCGAACATCGGGGCGAAGAAATTTTTTTGCCGCGCGGCAAGCATCGCGAAACCTGCCCTGTTCTGGCCCTGGAGCGCTGGCTGAAGAAGGCCGAGATTATGGACGGTCCCCTCTTCCGCTCTATCAACCGCTGGGAGCAGGTGGGACGCGATGCCCTGCATCCGGATGCGGTCCGGCAGATCCTGCTGCGTCGTGCTAGGGTGGCCGGGCTCAAGGTTCCCTCCGGGGAACGCCTCAGCCCGCATGGACTGCGCGCCGGCTTCGTTACCGAGGCCTTCCGGGCCAATGCCCGGGACGAGCAGATCATGGCGCATACCCGCCACCGAGACCTGAGCAGCATGCGCCGCTATGTCCGGCGGGCCCGTCTGGACCTGGACTCTCCTGCCCATCTTCTGGACCTGTAGCCCATGCCACAGACGACGGCTGAAATCATCGCGGACGTTGATGCGACAGTCGCGCGTCTGGAAGACTATCGTCTGGAACTGGAAGCGCGACCCGTTGCCCACGGGTATCTCGAACCGGGCCCCAGTGACGACGATGAACCAGGGGTCGGCTTTCGTCYCCCCMCCCGTCCGGCACTTCCCCGCCACACCCCAATGCCACCGGCAAGCGGCACGGCCTTTTCAATCTCCGGGTCACGCCTTTTAGAGCGGAAGACCCCTCTTTCTCCTCCGCTATTCAATCCTCAACCAGACTGGCTGGCACATGTCTTGACCGTCACAGGATCAGAAGCCGTACTGGCCCGGTTCCAGGCGGCAGCAGCGGGGACTGGCCGTCTATCGTGGGGGCCAGATGTCACCAACCGTGAAGATCTGAGCCGGATCTTTCCCGTTTGGGACGCCCAGACAGCCGCTTTGATCGAACAGATTGTCCAGAGCCAGACAGTCCTTCTCGCTCGGGAGGCGGCATCCAGCTCTGTTCCGTTTGATCTTAATGCCCTTTGTCCCATGCCTTTGGATCTTCTCTCCCTCGGCCCCGCTTCCCCCATGACACAAGCGTGGCTGTGGGAGCACTGGGGAACCTCCCGGCCACTGCAGCAGGTCGACGTCATGGACGGGTATCCGAAAAAGAGCACAACCCGCTGGAGCGTCTCGTTCTGGTCGGCGGACTGGACGCCCTGGCCGGCTCTTCAAACCATTGCGACCCGATGGCCCGACCTCAGCTTTTCCATACGCCCGCTTTACGATGTCTGAGGGACTGCTTTTGGAAGTTGGAGCCTGGCAGGGCCCGCTGGAAGCACTGCTGCAGGCCGTCCGTCGTCGTGGGATAGATCTTCGGACGCTTCCGCTGAGAGAGCTGATCGACCAGTTTTTGATCTGCGTGGAAGAGCAGCTTAAAAACCGTCCCCTCGAACAGACTGCGAACGATCTTGTTCTGGCAGCGACCCTTCTTCAAATGCGCTCGGCTCTTCTGCTTCGGGCAGATACTGAAGAGCACCTTGCCGCCCACTCGGCAGCCGAGCAGCTCCAACGCGCCCTGCTTCGAAAGGACAAGCTTTTGCAAGCCGTGGAGTGCTTTGAAACTCGGCCTGTGCTGGGCGAAAGTGTTTTTGGACGCGGGAAACTGCCCCCCTCGCCTTCTGCTGCTGAGACAGCGTCTTCAATCCTCACCCAAGATCTACTGGACGCGCTTTTGTCAGCATCTCGTCGGAGGGCAAAGCTGCGGCCCCCAGAGAGTATCTTCCAGCCTTCTTTAGTACCGCGTGTTTCTGTTCAGGACGCTTTGGCATGGTGGCAGCGGAAAGTTCGGGACTATCCGGAGAGCACGTGGGACCTCGTCGAGGGCGTGATTCATTTTTCTCTTGGAGCCAGCCCTCAAAACCTAATGCAGCGCAAGGCCGCGTGGGCTGCTCATCTTTCGGCCGTTTTGGAACTTGAAAAACGAGGAGAATTATATCTTAGACAGTTGCACCTGCCACGAACATTTGCAGTTGATCGTCCCTGACCAGCTATCCCGGTAAGCTTACTGTCGCAATCAGCGGATTCAGAATTATCTTCGATATCTCACTGAAGTTAAGGCTAATTTTATCCTACATTTAGAAATTAGGCCATTAGAATCAATATGTTTGGTTCTCTATTCAAACGGTACGATGAGAAATTTTTGCACCGCCTAACGGCCAGCTTATTGTGCCATTCAGTTGTTTGGACTCTTCTCGCTCTATCCCCCTCGCTGTCCGCATCATCCTCTTTCACATCTTTTGGACTCTTCTCGCACCCTCTTGGACTTTCCTCGCTCATTGCAGACAGCCGTAATGCACAGCGATTTGAATTTAGAACAGTTATCCCCTGGGATCTCCTCGCTCATTTCTTGGGCTTTGCTCGCTACAATGGTGGTTATCCCTTGGACTCTGGTCGCGCATATCTAATAAATATATCTAATAATCTTCCTAGAGCGCGCGAGCAGAGTCCAAACCACGGCGAGTGGAGTCCAAGGGAGTTCTGTGGAAAAATCGCCGCGAGCAAAGTCCAAATTGACACCCGATCGTCGGCCATGGAAAGTCAGGTTCATGGGTGAAATACACAATCTTCTTGAACGCCATGGACTCCATGAAGCTCGGCGACAGGCGTCTCTCGATGGGCAGCTAAGCCGTGTATGTGTCGATGCTGCTCATGAAGTATTAAGTGATGAAGCTTTACAAATTGGCATCACTCATTCGGGCTTTGCGATGGCTGCTCTGCCTCATAAAAAGACTGAAGAGACCGTATGGGAACGTGAAGGCGGAGGAATCAAACTTCTTATTGAAAGCGGCTTAAACGACGACAAAACTCCCGTGGGTATTCCATACGGCTCAATGGCTCGTATGATTCTCCTCTATTTACAAACTCAAGCAGTAAAGACACAATCCCGTGAAGTCGAGCTTGGCTCTTCGATGAATGCTTGGCTTAAAGTAATGGGAATTACTGTTGGTGGGAAAACTTATAATTCCGTAAGAGACCAAGCAAAAAGAATCAGTCAGTGCAGACTAACATTTTTTCGCGTCCACAATGGAGCAAAAATGGTTAGTAACGGAGCATTTGTACGGGACGCAATCTTTCCAATTCAGGAAGATGAAAATCAACCTTCGTTTTGGAGAGAAGTTGTTCGTTTAGACGAAAGTTTTTACGAAAGCTTGATTGACCACCCTTTGCCACTTCGGGAAGTAGCAATTCGTCAAATATCCGGAAAATCAAAAGCGATAGATACATATATTTGGTTAGCTTACAGGCTACATATTCTCAAAGAACCAGTATCTATCTCGTGGTATGCTTTCAAAGGGCAGTTTGGACCAGAATATGCGCGTATGCGTGACTTCAAACGTGATATTACAGGCCCACTAAAACTAGCCCTCTCTGTTTATCCAGAAGCACACGTAGATGTTGATATGGAAAAAGGGTTGATACTATATCCCTCCCCTCCTCCAGTACCAGAGAGACGTATACTAG
This sequence comes from Gluconobacter sp. P5E10, assembly GCF_018812145.1. Lineage (NCBI taxonomy): Bacteria > Pseudomonadati > Pseudomonadota > Alphaproteobacteria > Acetobacterales > Acetobacteraceae > Gluconobacter > Gluconobacter sp. P5E10. Next base: position 6,419 of record NZ_JACRVZ010000016.1, read on the forward strand.
GGCGTTAAATATATACCTATTGATTCGAAAAATAAAGATAAGGCCAAATATTGCTTGTTAGGCGAAACAATAAGTAATTTGAATAATGCCTATATCGCTTTAGATATCATCTGGAAAATTATCGCTTGCCCAGGCAATAAAGCTATCAGGACGAATGAGCGAGATATAAAGGCCCCAATAGCCCTTCGCATGACAAGCGATGTAAGAAAGCTGATCCCGATAACAATCAGAAAGTTTTCGCAATGAATTGCTCTTACTGAGATCAAGTAGAAGAGTTTTTCCGTTTAAAAGATGTTCCTTCAGGTGCGTCCGGTCACTCAGTTCGAAATCACAAGAGATCAGGAATTTGGTGAGATCGCCATACAGGCTCTCAATGTTTGCCAGCCAAACTATCTGTAAACGTCCGCTTTCGAGAAGCATGTAGCCTGCATCTAATCGGCCGGAAGTAGGCGACTGCTGCCTGTCTGCTCCTGCATCACGGAGCAGACAGGCAGATCAGGCGGGTGAGCAGAATGTCGGCTGTTGGGCGGTAAGACTGGAAAATCGGTCATTCGTGCAATCGACTGTCACGACACAAATGGGCGTCTCCTGAAGATCAACCTGACAACCTACTTCGTCGGGCGAGAGCTGTCCGTCTCATAAGACCCCGCATATATGCAGTCGTCATGCCAGCGATAGGTTCATGGTCAGTGCCTGAGGGACGGAGCAGAAACTGCAGCCAGCGCGAGGCTGAAGCGCTCCCTCTTTTTGGAGGAAATTGCTTCAGACCGCCCCTGTTCTCTCACTTTACCTTCGTAAAGGCATCGCGCAGGAAATGAGCCGCCTGGGCGACTGCGGCGGTGGCCGCCGGCGTCTTGGCAAGCGCATTGAGCATAACGAAATCGTGGATCGTCGCGTTATAGCGGGTCGTTATGACCGGCACGCCAGCTTCGACCAGGCGTCGGGCGTAGGCCTCGCCCTCGTCACGCAGGACATCGTTTTCATCTGTGATGACCAATGCTGGCGCCTGCCCGTGCAGGATGGAGTCCGGCGTGTTCAGCGGCGAGACATGCGGCTGGGCGCGGTCAGTGCCGGCAGGCAGATACTGGTTCCAGAAATAATCCATTGCTTTCGCTGTCAGCCAGGGGCCACTGGCGAACTCGCGATAGGATCCGTCATTCATCGCGGCATCGGTTACCGGATAGAATAGGAGCTGGGCTACGAGCCTGGGTCCATGCCGCTCCGCAACGAGCGCAGAGACGACCGCA
>NZ_JACRVZ010000017.1:0-4652 GCF_018812145.1 Gluconobacter sp. P5E10
GAAAGATCCGTGCGACTTGCATGTGTTAAGCATGCCGCCAGCGTTCGCTCTGAGCCAGGATCAAACTCTCAGGTTCAATCCTCTAAACCCAAATGAAAAAACGTTAGGCTTAATTGAAGCATCTTAAAAAGATACATCAGCGTCTAAACGTTCGACACTCAGGTCTCAGGAAAATAATCCCAAAACCAGCAGCACCAAAACGCCGCCAACATATCCCTTCCAATTCCATATTCAATTTTCAAAGATCATYATCTCAATCCGTCCCGGCCAAGCCCTCGAAGAAGGCCCCGCCGCGTCGGTGAACGGGCTTATACGGCCACCACACATCACTGTCAAACAATCATCATACGACACTTATCCACAAGAAAAATGACTGTAAATTGGGGGAAACGCGAGAAATCCACACTTTTCACCCTTTTAGCCCTCAGAAAAAACTTTCATTTTCTGCATTTTTCTTCTGAAATCTTTGTCCCGCGTCAGAAATCCGGCCAGTTCGGCGCCAGATGCCCTCCCATCCTTAAAGGAGCGACGCGGACAGCCAGACCTGTGGCGTCGTTTGTCTCGACCATCAGACCGCAAACTGTCGCCTCGCCTTCTGCTGGCTGAGGGCGCTCCCCTGGGATTTTACGGATCAGCCGATGAAGGGACGCTTCCTTCCCCATACCGATGACACTGTCATAGTCACCACACATGCCGGCATCCGTCTGATAGGCCGTTCCTTTGGGAAGAATACGATGGTCTGCCGTCGGCACATGCGTATGTGTTCCAACAACCAGCGACACCCGGCCGTCGAAGAACTGACCAAAGCCCATCTTCTCACTGGTTGCTTCCGCGTGAATGTCCACGACAATTGCATTCACTGTCACGCCAAGCCGATGACGGGACAGCAATTCACCAACGACCCGAAAGGGATCATCCAGCGGGTCCATGAAAATTCGACCCATGACATTAACCACCAGAGCGCGGCGACCACGCTCCAGATCTATAATGTAGCTCCCCTGCCCCGGCGTCCCTGCGGGATAGTTAATAGGTCGCACGATATTAGGCATCTGACTGATGTGGCTCACCATATCGCGCCTATCCCAGGCATGGTTGCCCAACGTGATGACATCGACACCGGCAGAGAACAGGCTTCTCGCGATATCAGGGGAAAGGCCATAACCATGTGAAGCGTTCTCCGCATTCACGACAACCAGATCCAAAGAGAGCTTTTTACGCCACTCCGGCAAGTTGTCGGTTATTGCTTCACGTCCACTCCGACCTACAACGTCGCCCAGAAACAGCAGTCTCAACAGTCAGCCTTCCAAATTATAAGGCCCCGTCTGAATCGTCTCTTTTTCAGTGACGACAACAGAGAGGGGGATATCGTACGGCCCAACGGGAATGCTTTTCATTTCCTGAAAAGCAAAACCGAAACCAATTGCGGGCACATTCAGCTGCGCGAGAGTACGATCATAATAACCGCCCCCGTAGCCCAAGCGAAAACCTTTCCGGTCAAACGCCAGGAAAGGAACAAGAACAAGATCAGGAACAAGAATGGGGCCATCAGGATGAGATGTCCCAAAGCGACCCGCCAGCATGGGCGTCTTTTCGCTCCATTCCCGAAAAACGAGAGGCGTTCCTTTGGGTGTCGTCTCGGGCAACGCAACGCGTCGCCCATCACGAGCCAGCCGGGAACACAAAGGTCGAAGATCGATTTCTCCCGGCAGGGGCCAAACCGCCGCTACGCTCGGAGCATCATAAGTCTGAACGGTTTTGAAAATCCGTTCCACAAGGTCCGCTTCTGCATGCGCTGGCGCATTTCTGCGCTTCTCAGCCATGCGATCGCGGAGTTCTTTTTTTTGCTGATCGATGGAAGAAATCTGTGGAGCCGCCAAAGCCGTTGGTCTTTTCAGCCCTCCTAGACCTGCAAGTGCAGGTGGGCACCGGTTAACGTGACCAGGGCCACGACAGAGCCAGTTCCCGTAGGAATGCTTATCGGCCCGGGGGTTGATTTGCCTGACGCACCAGGCAGCTCCGAACTACATATTAGACACTGCGGAGAGATATTCAACGGGAACCCGTCGATTACCCTTCCTTTTCGAGTGTCTCAGCCAAACCCTCAACCTGCTGCGTCAAATGCGCGAGCCTCGCCTGGCGGGATTCCGCGATACGCAAGGCCGCTTTGGCTTCTTCAACAGTCGCCAGCATATCATCCGGAATCGGGCGGCGCTTCAGCTCGAAAATTTCGTCTGCCATCAAGAGCGCAGCCATCATAAGTGTCTTGGACTCGCTAGCGGCACCACCAAGGGTCCGCGCCCGCTGAAGCCAGCTCTCAACCTGCCGCGCCATGGAATAAAGATGGTGTTCTTCTCCATCCTGGCAGCCAACACTGTAAACATACCCGTTCAGACGAATGGAAACCTGCCCCATGGCTCATTCTCCCTTTCGTTCAAGAATTCCGCGGATACGCACACATAAAGCATCGATGTTTGCGGCAATCTCTGGCAGGTCGGGAGCTGAACGCGCCTCGCGCTCACGCTCTTCCCGCATTCGGGCCTGCTGCTCCATCGCAGTGGCAATTCGCCCCACCGCTTCCTCAAGACGATCAATAGTCCTATCGTCCTGCAGAGATCCTGTCTGCTCGCTCAAAACGCGCTCTTTCCGTTCATGCCATCACTATGCCGAATACTATGACCGACACATCTCATCCTAGACTACCTGCTCAGGAAAGACCCGAACCCTTCATCAGGTCAAGCGCTGCACCTTCTCTGATGCTGCCAGTTTTCACTATTTCTTCTTGCCCTGAAATGACCAGACTTAGAGCACAGCACCCTGAGCCCTTTCTGGCACTCTCCCCTGACGGCGCAGGAAACAGCTTCGGAATTCCCTGGTGGCTGGATGTGGTGCAGGAGCAAAAGGCTTTTTCCATTCTGGATTGTGGCGCCTCCGCAGCTTTGGCGCGCATGGCACTCCTGGCGGGGATTGGATGGGTTGTTTGCCAAGCGTCTCCGCAGCAAATGAGAGCCTTGAAGTCAGACAAACTCCAAGAAACGCGGGTCCTTACGGCCCGCCCTTCCCCTACCTCATGGCGACGCTAGCCCGCCGCGCGTGAATCTGCGAAACTCTGCTCATGATACCTTGCGATCTTTATCCCGTTCTGCCCTCCACATTCGAAACAGCCGCAATGCTTGATGCATTGCCGGGGCTACTCGCACGCCCCGAGGTCACTGCACTGCGTTTTCCAGCAGCCCACAACCTCGACAAAAAGCAGCTTTCCAAATTCGTGAGTCTGCTTCACGAGCATGACGTCGCCCTGATGTTGGATGTGGCGGATGTAACGGTTTCCATCTCGCCAGATCTTTTAAAGGTGGCTGATGGTATTCACGCGCCTTCAGCAGACAGCCTGCCTGCCCTGCGCAAAATAGCAGGAGAGAACATCCAGATTGGATGCTTCTGCCAAAGCCGGGACGAAGCGATGCAGGCCGGAGAAAGCGGCGCGGACTACATCGCCTTCCCTTCAGAACATGCAGACATGATTAAGTGGTGGACGTCCGTAATGGAACTTCCTGCCGTGGCCGAAAACATTGTATCGGCCGAAGCTGCACGGACCGCCAAAGACTCTGCTGCTGACTTCCTTGCCATCCCTCTGAAGCTGGATGGCAGTGATCAGGACATTGTCATCCAGCTGATAAGCGCACTCAGCACCTAAACAAAGTGGCGCGCTTTTCTTTGATTCAGTGAGAAACAGGAAGCAGCGCGTCCCGCATGAAATACAGAACACCATTGGACTGCGGCAGCGAATGGCTCCACAGGTGAGCCACCTGCCCGGCGGGATTATTCAGGAAAATTTCGCCAGTCCGCGCATCGATATGGACGCTGATGATATCTCCATACAGCGTCTTAAGACCGATCCCCCGACCATGGTTTCTTGCGATGGCCTTGCGGATAGCCTTTTCGTCCCATTTTCCTGATGCGATCGTATAGCCCAGAATATGGGTCAACTGACCCTTCATCGCAGGGGCCATCAGCCCGCCAGGCCAGCGGGCCGAAAGCTTTTCCATCGCCTCATTTGGAATAGCGAAAACAGTATAAGGGCCCGGTCCCGTGATCCAGGGCACCAGACCAACATGCCGGATCGCAGCCGTATAGTCGGCCAGTTCCACAGACGCAGCGATATTTTCGTCCAGTGGACGATCATCATACGACGGGGATGCAGGCCGGTGATAAGCGACCGGCGTGCTCGGCTCATTATTCTTGGGCTTTTCGAACGCATCGGCGACAGTGTCAGGCATGTAAGACATGGACGTCTTTGCCTGGGCCTCGAAACTGTCCTGATAATTATGCGACCAGTCCGTCCCATGACATCCTGCCAGAGCTAACCCCAGCAGGGCCACTGCGCCCGAACGAAGACCCGAGAACCGGGTCGAAGCGCCGGGGGCAGAGGAAAAACCGAATCGCACATGCATGTCTGGTCACACCGTCTTAATAAAGAGGACGCAGAACCATAGACGAGGAAAACGGGTTCAGCACCCATCCCCGCGCATGGTCCATCCCACGACGTGACCACTTACCAGTTCAAACGTCGTCTGACAGCTTGTGTTGTAATAGGTCGCGGGGAAACCGCCACCCCAGCCGCCGCCGTAGCCACCATAGCCGGGTCCACCCCAGCC
>NZ_JACRVZ010000018.1:0-4165 GCF_018812145.1 Gluconobacter sp. P5E10
ACTCGGACTGACCATCTTCTCTTGAGGGGAACCCCGAAAACGGGTTATCGTTCACCTCGGAAAGCTGGCCCGTCCACTGGTACTGGCGGGTCAAGCTGAAAGGTCGGAGTTCGCTGCTCCGGCCTTTCGCCGTTTCTGAGGGGTATGTTTCGCCCTTTCTTTCAAAAAGACAAGTCATAGAATGACAGGGGGTTACCGTTCCCCATACGAACCGGTCTCACATTCCGAAATCTGGTCCGCTGTCGTAATCCCTTGACCGAGAACGGGACGGCCCGCCACGCCCACGGCCTCGTGCTGGGGCCTGCGCCCTCTCGGCCTGCTGGCGCTTTTCCTGCTCCTGATAGACCTTCAAATGCGCCCTGAGAGCCTTCTCCTCGGCGTCCAGTCCAGCGGTGCCCAGAGGGTGCCTGTGAGCCTTCAGGGCACGGCTAAACGGATCTGAGGGATATTCACCCGCAAGGAACTGCTCGCGGTCATCAAGGGCCAGCCTCTGGGCTTTCTTGGCCATATCACCCAAACGCTCCTTGGCTTCCCGCGCTGCCCGCTCTCTCGCCTCCCTGAGTGCCTGCTGACGCAAAGCTTCCTTGCGTTCCTCCTCACGCCTGCGGGCCTCTGCTGCCCGTCTGGCCTGCTCCTCGGCCTCCTGCTTTCCCTTCGCCCGCAAGGCGTTCAGAAGGCCATTCACCCCTTTCCGCTTGGCGTCCATGGCCTGCGCCGCCACGTCCCTGACGGTGGCGGCCAGCTCGCGCACCATTTCCCGCACATGGTCGTTCAGGGTACGCCTGCGCTCGTTCTCCTGAGCCTTGAACGTTTGGGGCTTGTACGGCTCTCCCTTGCGCTCCTGCTCAGCCTTGTGCTTGCGCTCCATCGTGGTGCTGGTCGGGCCAAGGTGCAGGGTCGGTATCTCGTCCACGCCCTGCCGCTCATAGCTGCGGTGGTCGATGCGGGCGGGCTTCTGGTGGCGCTCTAGTGCTTCGTTGCACTGCATGGCCCACAATTCCCGAAGGCTCTCGATCTCCGGGCCACCCGTCTTGGCGGCGTCCAGGATGCGGGTCTTTTTGCCCAGACCATCCGGTTCGACTTCCCGTGTCGTGGTGAGGATATGGGCGTGATAGTTCCGGTCATCACCACCAGAACTGGGGGCATGGAGAGCAACATCAGCAGCCACCCCGTAACGCTCGACCACAGCAGAGGCAAAAGACCGTGCAAGGTCGGCCCTGTCTTTGGCGTCCAGTTCAGCGGGAAGGGCCAGCACATACTCCCGGGCCGTCACCGAGTTAGAACGCTTCTCGGCCTGCTCGGCAGCGTTCCACAAGGTCGAGCGATTATGCGCCCACTCGCAACCAACCGGGGCAATGATGAAACTATCATCAACCCCGGTTCGGTTAGCGTAGTCGTGCTGGCGTCCATCGCGTTCATTGGTCAGCGTGTCCCCGGTTCGATAAGCCGCAGCGGCAACGGCACTTCTGCCGGTGCTCCGCGATACGGTCTTAACGGACAGGTGGAAGATCGCCACGGAATCGGCTCTCTGAAAGAATGGGGTTGCAAGGGGTTCACCCCTGTCGCACGCAAACTCGAAGAGTTTGCATAAGTGCGCCCTTAATACCTATCGGCATGAAGGGTTTTTAGGCAACCTCATTTTGTGGTATAGTTACACTCAAGAGGAGTTCCCCACACATGAGCAGCACAAGCCAGCCGACCAAATCCCCAAGAATTCTTGAAGCTGAAAAGAGGCTTGAGCAGGCACGGAACGCCCTGAAAGATGCCCGCAATGCTGAGAACAGGCAGAAGCGGAAAATAGAAGATCGCCAAAAAATCATCTTGGGTGGTGCGCTGCTTAAAGCAGCGGAAGGTGATGACCGCTTCTCGAACGTGATTGATGCCCTCCTTAAGCGGTTGTCTCGTGAGCAGGACGTAAAGGCTTTTCAAGATCACGGGTTCACCACACCCCGTCCAGCACAAGTGCAGAATGAGGGCTGACCATGAGTGAAGCAGACGACACGGAAGATTTCGGCCTTCGTGCGTTTGAGGATTTGAAGAACACCGTCCAGCGGTCGAATAAGGCATATTCGGACGTTGCCGGTAAGCTGCCAGCCCTAGCAAAGCAACTTGAGGCACTGGACGCCAAAAGCACCAAAGCCGCACAACGTGTTGAGGACGCAGCGCAGGCCGTCACCAGCTACGTCAAAACCGACCGACGCACCCTGCTCATCACCTGCGGCTTTGGAGCAATCGCGCTCGTGTTCTGCGCAGCCTTTCTGGGGGACATCAAAGGCAATCGAACCGGATACGCCCAAGGGTTCGCTGAGGGGCAGCAGGAAGCCAAGAAACGGGACGCTCTGGCGGAATGGGCCGTGTCGTCACCGTCGGGCCACATGGCCTACGAAATGGATAGAGCGGGGCTAATTCAGGCATTCGGCATGTGCAAAATTGAAGGTTACAAGATTAGAACCGACATGAAAGGGGCATGGTGCGTATCCATTTCCGGGAATGGCATAGAATGGTCCTTACCGCGTCTCTAAACGCCATATCCGATGGAAGATAATTTTTTGAACGCTTTATCTGAAGAACACGAACTGACTGAACCAGTGACTGTTGGTTATCTTCATAACGGCGTTAAGGATGAACCATCATTGCCGATTAAGCTGGAAGAAGGGCATCATAATTCGCGGGATATAGATCCGGCTGAAGGTGGTATTGGCCGAATTCATATTCTCGCTCGTCATGAAAAACAAATTATCGAACTTGGATATTTAAGCGTTAAGCATTTTGTTGAAGATGTAATTTACAGATGCAATGAAATTAGATTGTCACATAAAACTTATTTCTTAATTTGTCGCACTGAAGAAGAAACAAGCAGTTCCAAGCACAATGCTGTACTTCTTCATTTGGTACAAAGCAAACACGAATACTATCGTGTTGCAACAGCTGCACCATATACACATAGATCTCTTAAAAAATATGACTTGCTAAGGGATTGGACCGCAACCCAATCTCGTCCGACCGAGCAGAACGACCGCTTATCAACCACCCCCATATCCGAAATAAATCCCCCTGCTATAGGATTATAGTCGGACCCGGTATGTGATGGCTTTGGAGCGGTACGGCCAAAGCAGCTAATTCAACATACTCGTTACGGCTCTTGAGCTCAACATCTTAGTATCATGAGCCACGTGAGATATGTGTCGTGATTTGAAGAGTTAAATGGCACCTCATTGTTCTTTTTAAGCTTTTTTATTGCATTCAAAAAAATCTTTCCGCTCTGGAGCGAGCGCAGAGCGGGAGCGGCGTAGCCCGCCCGTCAGGGCGTCCAGACATGCGTTTACACTCAGGTCAGACCGGCTTGCACTTAGGTCGGAATGAGGTCTTGCACTTAGGTGCCGTCAGGTGGCTTTCGCTTCCTTCAGGCACCATGCGAGCATCTCCGCATGGGTCATCTGGGGGGGCTGATAGATCCTCTCTTGTCTTAAAAAAGAACTAGAGGGACGTTCCTGTGCAGGTCTTGCACTTAGGTGATCGCGCACCGTCCGCATGAAGTGCCGGGCAGCCTGCGCCACCTGCTGGAGTGCGGACAGAACGATCTCGTAAGCGTTCGAGGTCCGCACCCGCTTCCCAAGCTGGCGGTCATACTGATAGCGGGGCGTGTGCTTCACGATACCAAGCGCATAGGCCCGATTTAAGGCGTTGATGACCGTCCGGCGACTGGCGCCTGACTTCTCTGCCATTGCTTCGTGACTGGGGAACATAGCCCCATCGTCCCCCATGAACTCCGGCAGAACAGCCAGCGCATGTGCTTCCCCAAGAGTCAGCTTACCTTCCGACCGGAAACGACGAAGCACGGCCTGAAACCGGCGAATGATCTGCCATTTTGTCAGGGGGCGAGAAGTCTTGAAGGCGATGGTCATTGTCTATCCTCACTCGGACTGACCATCTTCTCTTGAGGGGAACCCCGAAAACGGGTTATCGTTCACCTCGGAAAGCTGGCCCGTCCACTGGTACTGGCGGGTCAAGCTGAAAGGTCGGAGTTCGCTGCTCCGGCCTTTCGCCGTTTCTGAGGGGTATGTTTCGCCCTTTCTTTCAAAAAGACAAGTCATAGAATGACAGGGGGTTACCGTTCCCCATACGAACCGGTCTCACATTCCGAAATCTGGTCCGCTGTCGTAAT